>DASYZB010000083.1 GCA_035946615.1 Verrucomicrobiia bacterium | reverse complement strand
GCCCCCAGGACCTGGCCCAATCCCCACTGGCCCGCAGCTATCGTGAATTCGAAAGCCAGATCCTCACCTTCCTCCAACAAAAACACGCTGCTTGAAATGTGACTCAACAACCTACAATTTCAGAATTCAAGGACTCTAGTGCACGCCTCTGCCTCAAAGCCGTTCCCTTCATCCTTCATCCTTCATCCCTCTTCCTTTCTCTGTGCCTCTGCGCCGCCCAACCCAAATCCGGCTTGCGCCCGGAGCCGCGCCTTAGTCCGCAGGCCGCTGAAATAGAAGGGCGGCAATTGGCGGCGGACCTGCTGGTCCAAAAACCAACATCCAGCTCGACCAATAGCGGGGTGATGAGCTTCCGCCAGCCCAACGCCCAGCGCCGGCAGGCCAATGTGGTTTTTGCCGTGGTCTTGACGACTACAAACTGGATGAACCTTTACCGCGCTGATCGAGGCGACGCAGGCCAATCGGTTGAACTCACCATCATTCATTCCGACAATCAACCCAACCAATACCTCCTGCGCAAAGGCGCCCAAGCCGCCGACCCCAATGCCCCCGCTCTCAAATTGACCGGCAACCAAACCATGGTCCCCTTCGCAGGCTCGGACTTCTGGATTGCCGATCTCGGATTGGAATTCTTCCACTGGCCAAAGCAGCTTTTGATAAAGGACGAAATGCGCCGGGGCCGCGCCTGTCACATGCTCGAAGCTATCAACCCCAAACCCGCTCCCGGCGCCTACTCGAAAGTCGATTCGTGGATCGACAACGAAACCGGCGGCATCGTCCACGCCGAGGCCTACGATGACTCTGCCAAACTCCTCAAAGAATTCGACCCAAAGAAATTTGAGAAGATCAATGGCCAATGGCAATTGGAAGGGATGGAGATTCGCAACATCCAGACCGGCTCGCGCACAAGAATCGATTTTAATCTGAACGTGCCGTAGTTTCCAGCAAGTATCAGGTCTGGGAGGTGGTTGCCGTTTGTGCTCCGCTGGTCCTGGCCGCTCTCCAACTGAGAAGCGCCACGACCACGCCCACAACGATATTGCTCCACATTGCCGTGGTATTTATGAAGCCGAGCGCACAGGGCGAAATGACGAGCCATAGTCCCCCAAGCGCGGTGCACCAACTCCAGCCCGGCTGGTTGTAACCGATGGAGACTCGAATCCCCGAACAGACGGCAACCAAAATACCGACAGCAGCATTATTTAACACGGCCGGCAGGAGGTCACGGAAGAACAACAGGTACGGCGAAACGATGATAAAGAGGCCAAGTATCATATTGATTCCGGCTTCCGTATCCGGTGTGCTTACCAGCGATTTTGCGGCTGCTACATTCACACATGTCCTTTCTTTTTTGCCCGAAATCTCTCCCGACCGATTCTCGATTGTTTTAGACGGAGCCTCCGATCCAGTTGTTCATAAGAAAAAAGCACGAAGGGCATGTGCACCCGCGCGTTTTTGTTACAATTTTAAAATGTAACATGGCAAATTGAAAGTGTTCACTAGGGGCCATTTTAGAGCATTTTTGGAAAATGGGCGATTCGGCATGCCCGGATGCGTTCTGTTGTCGGTGCTCGCCTATCTGCCGCTCTGGACCGCCATGCACGCCCCACACTTTCAGAAGAACTTGGCCACGATTTCGCGCGGCGTGGCCACCACGGGCATCTCTACGTCGAACGCTTTCAATTCGAGTGATGCCCGCTGAAAATTCAAACCGCGCAAGTGTGCGTCGCCGGTAAGGAGAAAGGCGCAATTCAGAAGCGCTAGATGATTCGGAGTCCGCGCGCCGTCAGCCTTTGGCGTTCGACATCCGAGAGCCGGCTCATCCGCTGGCGGTATTTCTCCACCAGCTTCGTCCCAGAGGACTTGCGCTGAGCGTGGGTTGCCGCCGATTTCTTTGCTTTCACACGGGAAATATGGCAGGCGTGCACTCGGGGGTCAACCTCGAGGCGGGACTGCGGCGCAGTCTATGATCCTCATTGCCGGTTGTGGCAGGTGACCGACTCCCGCAACGGCGCCCCCACGATTAATGTAACACATCAGATTCTCTTCGAGGATAAGTCGGGTCGCAACCTGTCGATGATGCGTTGCCGCAGTTCTCGGGGGGACAGCACGTGGACATGAGGCGCCAGGAAAGCACCCAGCGGGTTGGTTCCTTGCGGCTCGAAGTCTCCAGCCCCAACTCGTGGCTGCCATCGCGCCGCTCACGCATCTGCGGGCTGGGGTGCCATATCCGCTCATGAATATAAGCGGCGACTTCTCTGGGACACAGAGATAGATAGGCACAGCGCGGCAAAGCCGCAAAAAAACGCAAAGATTTAAGTTCTTGGCTCTATGTTCTTTGCGTTCTTTGGCGGCTAAAATTTGCGCGGACTGGCGGAAATCAGCCGGGCTTTCCCAGCCAACACCCGTTCGGCAACGGCGGCTTCGCTTCCTAATAAGAGATTCTTCGCAGTCCAGGGACACGGTCGAATGCTTGGTCCAGGCTGATGACCGGCTCTCGATCGTAGCGGCAAAAGCCGGCAATCCAGTTGTCGTTCTCCCCCAGCCGTCCCCGGTTTCTAAGCTCCCTTTCCAAGTCAGCCGCCGCTTTTGCAATCCCGTCATGCAGCCTGTAAACGCTCCAGCGGCTCATCATGAAATATTCCCAAGCCCGTTCGGTTGTCAGAAAGGAAACGGCTACCTCGGCAAGGCTGATAATGGAGGTACGCACCACATTTCGATTGCCTGCCAGAAAAACAGTGGCCGGACCGCGCCGTCTCGATCGCTGCTCGGCCAGCACGTGGACCAAAAAGGTCGTATCGGCGATCATTTGCGGCCGCTGGACCGTTTGCCTCGTTCCCGTTCGATGCGCTTGAGCATGGCCAGGTCCACGTCCGGGGGCGGAAGCTTTTCCATCGCCTCCAACAATTCGCCGCCTGTGTCTGCAGGCCGGTTGAGGTGGCGCAAGATGACTTTTGTAAAGGAATCACCGGGGCGACGCTTCAACGCGGAAAGCAGCTTGTAGGCATCATCGTCTATGGTGATGGTTTTTCCCATGCACGAAAATTGCACGAAAAATGGACCGTTGTCAACCTAGTATCCCAGCATTTTGCCAATTTCTGCCTGGCCCCACTGGAGCGGTTCATCAAGGAGCACCTGCGCCGCAGGCCGCTTTGGCCAAACCACAAGAGCATCGAGTGATTCTGCGCGCTCGCGCTCCGGAATATCCGGCACGGTGAATTTGCTCAAGCGACCGGACGTTGTGCCGTTGGCCGAATTGCACAACCGGGTGATCCCAGGGCGATCCCGAACCTGCGAACCTGCCGAATTACCTGATTGTGGAAGGGGCGGCTCTATGTTATTGTTCACTTCGTGAACCGCTTGACCAGGCAGGAACAGTTGGTTCTCTGTATTATCCTGGGATTGCTCTTGACCGGCTTGGTTGTAAAAGTTTATCGAACTGCGCACCCGCCGGCGCAAGCTGTTAAGCCAGGAAGATTTTGAAGATGCAAGAGATAAGTTTTGAACGAGCGCTGGATGTCCTCCGGGCAAAGGACCCCCGTTACGAGCGCGAGGCCTACTTGTTTGTGCGCGAGGCCTTGGACCATACCCAGCAGGCTATCCGCAACCACGGACGCAAATCCCTCCGCCACGTGACCGGCCAGGAATTGCTCGGCGGCATCCGTGAGTTTGGCCTCAAACAGTTCGGGCCGATGACCATGATGCTCTTTGAGGAATGGGGGATTCGTTCTTGCGAGGATTTTGGAGAGATAGTTTTTAACCTGGTTGAAACGGGTGTTTTGGCCAAAACACCCCAGGACAGCCGGGCGGATTTTGCCGGTGGTTACAACTTTTTTGAAGCCTTCCGCAAACCTTATTTGCCGAAAGCCAAGCCCGCCAGGTTCGCCACTGCTGCGGCCCCGCTGTGGGACAAGTGAACCGACGCGTTTGCAATCTTGCCATTGAGAACTCAACCAAGGTCATGAGCCAGGGACCATTTTCCGGGCGCGCGGATGTCCACTGACTTGCTTTCGACAACTGCAACCGCCCCGCGCAATGGCAGCGGCATCCCCCCATTGCCGCCTGGGGTTAAGCTTTGGACGCTGGACAATGGGCTGACAATCATCGTGCGGGAGGACCACAGCGCGCCGGTGGTCTCGGCCCAGGCCTGGTGCATGACCGGCAGCGTTCATGAAGGCAAATGGCTCGGCGCCGGCCTCTCGCATGTCTTGGAACACATGCTTTTTAAAGGCACCACGACGCGGCCAGGCAGCCGAATTGACCAGGAAGTCCAGGAAGCGGGCGGCTACATGAACGCCTACACCTCGTTTGATCGAACCGTCTATCACATCGATGTCCCTAACACCGGGGCCAAGGTAGCCATCGACATCCTTTGCGACATCATGCAGAACGCGTCGCTGCCTCCAGAAGAGATGGAAAAGGAAAAGCAGGTTATCCTCCGCGAGATGGACATGAACGTCGATGACCCTGGACGTCGCGCCAGCCGCCGCCTCTTCGAGACCGCCTACACCCGAAGTCCTTACCGGCTTACCATCATTGGCTATCCGGATATCTTCCACGAACTCAAGCCGGAGGACATTTTGAATTATTACCGGGAGAAGTACGCGCCGAACAATGTCTTTTTTGTAGTCGCGGGAGACGCGCGCCCGGAGGAAGTGGTTGGGCAAATCCGCGCGTCGTATGCGAAATCCAAAGCCCGGGCGATTCCACCCGTGGTGCTGCCGGATGAACCGAAGCAAATGGCCCCGCGTGAGGTGATTGAAGAGGCCCCCATTCAACTGGGCTATTGCCACCTGGCCTGGCATATCCCCGAGTTGCGCCACGCCGACGTGCCGTTGCTGGATGTGCTGGCCGTGCTGCTGGGCAATGGGCGCAGTTCGCGTCTCTATCAGCAAGTGCGCGAGCGCAAGGGCCTGGCGCACTCGGTGGATTCCTGGACCTATAATCCCGGCGAGATCGGCCTGTTTGGCCTCAGCGCCACCATGGACGCCGATAAATTCCCCGGGGCGCGCGAGGCGATGCTCGAAGAGGTTGAACGGATGAAGGAAACCCCCGTGCCAGCGGAGGAACTAACAAAAGCGGTCAAGCAGTTCGTCTCGGCCACGCTCGCGGCGCGCAAGACCATGCAAGGCCAGGCCCAGGACCTGGGCGCAAATTGGCTGGCGGCAAACGACCTGAATTTTTCCGAGCGTTACCTGGCGGCTGTTCAGTCGGCTACTCCAACTGAGTTGCAACGGGTGGCTCGCAAATATCTCACAGCGGAAAACCGGACGGTTTACGCCTTGCTGCCGCTTGGCGCGACGCCCAAAATCGCGGCTGAGACGGAGACCTCACTCGAACACCCCATTCAAAAATTCGAGTTTGCCAATGGCCTGCGTTTGCTGGTCAAAGAAGACCACCGTCTGCCGTTTGTGGAATTCCGGACTGTTTTCAAAGGCGGGGCCCTGGCGGAAAGGGCGGACACCAGCGGGGTGACGCAATTGATGAGCAAGATGCTGCTCAAGGGGACCGCGCGGAGGTCTGCCGAGGAAATCGCGCGGGAGATTGAGTCGGTTGGGGGTCACATCGAAACCTATGGGGCAAATAACAGCTTCGGCATCAATGCGGAAGTCCTCAGCCAGGATTTCTCGACCGGACTCGATTTGGTGGCGGATGTTCTGCTGCATCCCTCCTTCCCAGGGGCAGCGCTCGAGCGCGAGCGCGATGCCCAATTGGCTCTCATCCGCGCCCAGAAAGATCAGTTGCTCCAAAGCGCGTTCAAGGCGATGCGGCGCGCGCTTTTTGGCGAGAGCGGTTATGGATTGGACTCGCTGGGCTCCGAAACCACCGTGCCAGGGTTTGCCGCAGCCGACCTGCGAGCCTTCCATCAGAGGCTGGCAGTGCCAGGTAATTGCGTGCTGGCCATCTACGGCGACGTGAATACCGATCGGGTGCGGGGCGCAGTCGAAAAGGCTTTCGGCAATTGGACCTCCACTACGGGGGAATCCACGCGCCCCACTCCGGTTCAAACGTCCGTGCTTGATTCCATCAAGCGTGTGATTGAAACGCGCGATAAGAAGCAAGCGGTCCTTGTCATCGGCTACAGGGGAGCCAGCCTGCACGATCCGGACCGTTACGCCCTTGAACTGTTGCAAGAGGCCTGTAGCGATCTTGGCTCGCGCCTTTTCCTGCGGATTCGCGAGCAGCTCGGCCTGGCGTATTATGTCGGCGCCCAGAATTTTCTGGGCTTAATCCCGGGATATTTTGCGTTCTATGCCGGAACGGAGCCGGAGAAGGCCAGCCTCGTCGAGAGCGAGTTGCTGGCTGAATCGGAGCTTTTGCGCGCCTCCGGATTGTCCAGGGAAGAACTCGAGCGGGCCAAAGCCAAGATTATCGGCCAGAAGAAAATTGCGCGCCAGGACCTGGGAGGGTTTGCCATGGCGACCGCTTTGGACGAACTCTATGGGCTGGGTTACGTTCACAGCGATCAGGAAGATGCATTATATGAGGCGGTCACGCTCGACCAGGTCAAAGCCGTGGCCCTAAAGTACCTCAGAGCGGATGCGCTGGTGATTAGCGTCCTCAAGCCTGAAGCGAACTGAGGAAACCATTCTGACCCACTTTTGGCTTGTGAGAGACCAAAGGTGGAACCAGGATTCTGCCATGCAAAAGGGTTTGCTTCTTTTTTTGTGCCTGATGGTGTCGAGCTTCCAGGTCCGGTTGCGCGCCGCCGATGCCGATGCCTCTCCGAAATCCTCTGAAAAAGCCCCAGATAAAAAATCCGAGGGGCCAGGCAAGGACGACGAAAAGCCGCCTAAACCCAAGGACCAGGAAGTTAAGACGCAGCACAGCATTACGATCAACGGTCAGAAATTGAACTACACCGCTGTGGCTGGAACGATGTTGCTGCGCGATGCCGAGCAGAAACCCACAGCCAGTATTTTTTACATCGCCTATACCAAAGACGGCGTCGAAGACCTGTCGCGCCGCCCGGTCACTTTCGCATTTAACGGCGGGCCTGGTTCTTCATCGGTCTGGCTGCACATGGGTTTGCTGGGACCCCGCCGGGTGCTGCTCAAGGAAGACGGCCAACCCTACCCTCCCCCTTATAAACTGGTGGATAACGAATTCTCGTTGCTGGATGAATCCGACCTGGTGTTCATCGACCCGGTCAGCACCGGGTTCAGCCGCGCCGTCAAACCGGAGGACGCCAAGAAATTTCATGGCGTCCAGGGAGACGTGCGGTCGGTGGCGGATTTCATCCGGCTCTACGTCACGCGCAATACGCGCTGGGATTCGCCAAAATTCATCATCGGCGAGAGCTACGGTACGACGCGGGCTGCCGCGCTGTCGGGTGAACTCAGAGACAACCAACGGATGAACGTAAACGGCATTATGCTGGTTTCGACCGTGCTGAATTTCGAGACGCTGGACTTTGCGCGCGGCAACGATCTGCCCTACCTACTGTACCTTCCCAGCTACACGGCGGCGGCCTGGTACCACAAAAAGCTCTCCCCGGAGCTGGAACAATTGCCCGTGGACCAGGCCATGGACAAGGCGGAGGCCTTCGCCACCGCCCAATATAATGACGCCCTGGTTCGCGGCGCATCCCTTTCGCCGGACCAGCGGAAGGCGGTCGAGGGGCAGCTCGCCCACTTCACCGGACTGCCCGAGGATTACATCGAGCGGGCGAACTTGCGCGTTTCGCTCAGCCACTTTGCAGAAGAGTTATTGCGCCCCGATCACCGCGTGATTGGCCGCTTTGACGCGCGCTATACGGGTTTTGTGCGCGATCAACTCTCCAGTCGAATGGAGTACGACCCAACCGAAGAAGCCGTCATCAGCGTGTTCGCCTCCACTTTCAACAATTATGTCCGGACCGAGTTGAATTACAAAACCGATCTGGCCTATGAAGTATTGGTGAGCGTGGGCCCGTGGAATTGGGGCGAGGAGATGGGATATTTGAACGTGGCGGAGACGCTGGCTGACAGCCTAACCCGGAACCCGTACCTCCGGGTGCACGTGTCGAGCGGTTTTTACGACCTGGCCACGCCTTGGCTAGCCGTGCGCTACACCTTCGACCATCTCCAGGTTGACCCTGAACTGCTGAAGAACATCACCATTGATACTTATACGTCCGGTCACATGACGTACCTCAACCTGCCCGACCTCAAAAAGCAGAAAAACGACCTCGCCCGCTTTATCGAGGAATCCTCGCATATCTCAAAGAGCCAGTAACTGCGGACGGTGGCTCGGGCATCTTGCCCGAGTCCCCACGGGCGAGACACCCGTGCGTGGAGTTTGGACATTTTCATAACGATCTCTCCCTTTGTCGGAAACTTTGTCGGGCGGTTTGGTCAAGCCCGGGACTGATTGCTCACTCCTCACAAGCTCAAAGTTTAGTTTCCGACAAAGGGAGATGAGATCAAACCATTCGCGGGAGCTATTGCTCTGGAAAACTGGCGTTTATCTGCTGAAAGGGGGACCTGGCAGCGAAGGCGCAAGCGCATCAGGGTCTATCTTATTAATCGCCTCACCCACAGCATGGTGCAGGTCCTTATCTGGAACCTTGAATAACAAAAGGAGTTTTGGAATGGCTGCCTTTGAAAGACTCCCAAATTCACCCAGGGCTTCTGCCGCCGACTCTCTGAGGCCATCCTCCTCAAGATATGTGATCAGCAAGGGAATGACGACTTCCGGCTTGGCGTGAATCTTGCCCAACGAGACCGCCGCTGGTCCCCGCACGACCAGGTCGCGCCCTTGGAGCGCCTGAAGCAGGGCCGGAACGGCTGCCTCAGCAGGCGGTCCAAATTCTCCAAACCCAGCCGCCGCCCCGGCCCGACGGCCATCAGCTTCTCGAAAAAAGATGTTCACGCCAGGCAACCCATTCAGATTCTCGACCAGCGCCAGCCTTAATCTCGAATCGTTCGTGTCCTCGAACATGGTCTTGGTCAGTCGGGGAATGATCTCGCGGGTTAAGACCAATGTGGCTTGTTTTGTGACGGCCGGGTTTTGGCTCTGTATTTGTCCGCTCCAGTAATAGAGCGATTTTCCCTGATAAACGTCCTGCTTCTCTCCGATGGTTTGAATCAGAACCCAAATCCCGCCCGCCACCAGTGCCACTCCGATTGCCACGCCGAGCAGAATCCGAATAGCTCGCCGTATCACCGTTGATTCTTCCAGATCAATACACACTGGACACCTTAACTGGACGGGAAAACCTTGCCCAGCGCCGCTTGCAACTCCGCTACTGAAAAGGGCTTTCTCAGCACAAGATCAACATTCGAGACTTTCCCCAAGCCGCCCTTAATCGCCTCTGTGTAAGCAGTTATCAAAATGATGGGTTTTGCCGGGGAATGCTGCCGGATAGCTGCGGCCAATTCCATCCCGTCCATTTCAGCCAATTTAAAGTCGGTGATAACCAAGTCGTAGTCGCCAGCGCTAAACCGGACCAAGGCCTGTTCGCCATCTTGAGCAACTTCCACCGTGTGACCATCCACGGCCAAGATTGTTCGGATCGTGTGAGCAGCCACCGGATCGTCCTCCACGACCAAAATCCGTTTGGGTGGAATCCTGTGGGCGAGGCCCGGTTGATGGGTTGATGGCATAAAACAAAAAGCGAATAGTACGCGTATTCCGTCGTATTGGTCATATTGCTGAGTTGAGGGTTTGGCAATAACATTCTCTGCATAACATTCTCTGCGAGCCTCTTTGCCGTTATCTCCATGTCCGGTCTGTTGGTTCTGGACCTTTTCTGCGGTCGAATTTTGTCATTTTCTTTCGACATTGAGCCCGATTAGGCTCATGAGATGAATCGCGCACTTCCTGCTTACGTGGCGGTGCTCCTGCTTTGCGTTCTATGCAAAGCGCAGGTTCCATCTCAGGCCGCAATTGTTCGCGTTGGAATCGAACCCGAAAAAGTGCTGAGCTCGATTTCGGAGGATTTCATCGGATTGGGTTACGAGAAATCCGCAGTAGCGCAGCAGGGCCTTTTGAGCGCAAACAACACACATTTGGTGCAGCTCTATCGGACACTGAGTTCGCATGGGCTGGTTCGCATCGGGGGCAATGTTTCAGACCATACCAAGTTCGTGCCGGATGGCGTGCCGCTCGTGCGTTCGGAGAAGGAAACCTCCGTCATCAACCGGAAGTCAATCGAGGAACTCGCCGGTTTCCTGCGGGCAACCGGTTGGAAGGCGATGTGGGGACTCAATCTCGGCACCGGGTCGAAAGAAGAGGCAGCGCAGGAAGCTTTAGCCGTCCAGCAGATGTTAGGAGACCGTTTGCAGTCCTTCCAGATCGGTAACGAGGTTGATTTGCTGCCTCGTTTCAAGACTTACGAGGGCTATTACAGCGCCTATCGGGATTACAAGGCCGCCATTCGCAAGGCGGTGGCGACTTCGGTATTTTCAGGCCCCGACGTTGCAGGCAATCTCCAGTGGGCGATTGACTTTGCCAGGACGGAATCCCGGAATATGAAACTCCTGACGCACCACTATTATCGCACCGGCGCCATGCGCCCAGACGCGACCATCGACACATTGCTGGGGCCGGATTTCAGATGGGAGAACACGCTTCAGAAGCTAAAACAGGCCAGCCTCGACAGCGGCGTTTGTTTCCGGATCAATGAAGTGAATTCGTTTTACGGTGGGGGCAAGTTTGGGGTGAGCGACACGTTTGCTTCCGCCCTGTGGTGTTTGGATTACATGTTCAGGCTGGCCCTTTACGGCTGCAACGGGGTCAACATGGAAACCGACATCAATCAGTTGGGTTGGATCAGCCATTATTCTCCCATCTTCCGCGACAAGAGGAATCAACTCATTGCGCGGGCCGAGTATTACGGCATGCTTGCCTTTGCGGTTGCCGGGAAAGGGGATTTGCTCAAAGTAACCAGTACAGGGAATGCCCTCAGTTTGAGTGCCTATGCGACAAGGAATGCCCAGGGAGTATTTTGGGGCGTGCTTGTGAACAAGGACCTTTCCCGAGAAGCAACGGTCGAAATTGTTCTACCCAAAAGCTGCGTCACGGCAGATGCGTATCGTCTGGAGGCAGCTTCAGCGCAGAGCCGCGATCACGTTACTCTGGGAGGCGCGGAGGTTTCTACGGAAGGCACTTGGTCGCCTGGTCCTCCAGAAAAGCTGATGGTCAAAGCCGGGGTCGCATTGATGCGTCTTCCAGCTACAAGCGCTGCTCTGGTCCAACTCCGTTGAACTGCTTTAATCGCTTGACTGGCCTCATCCATTGGCAAATGCGGTTGGGCCAAATCGAGGGAGGCGGTCAAGTGTGCTTGCGCCGAAGTCAATACTGGCTCTCGGTTGAGACCGTTGTTGCGAGCGGATTTCCTTCAAGGGTGCCCCCGAGTGTGCCAGCCAGGTTGAATCGGACATGCCAGCGCCCCGCGATGTCCACGCCGGCTGGAGGCACGAACCTCACCTCGGCGGGCGCTTGGGTCTTTTCATCCGTTATCTCGAAGACGCGCAGAAACAATGTGCGCGGTCCGGTGGCTGCATCGCCGACCTCGATACGCCAGGGACACACCGGCGGCTTGAGCCGGCCTTCGGAAATATGGTTGTACTGAGCAGCCGGTTCAAGGGGGTGCCCCCAGGCCTCCTTGCCCGGGCCGCCGCGGACGACGATCTGCGCCTTCTGCGGCAGCAGCGTGTGGAGAAACATCCGCGAACGCCCTTGTGAGAGCACGACCTTGTCACCGTCTCCCTCCGGGAGGCTGAGCCAGGTCAGCAGATTGCCATGGACTTCCGGTTGGGTGGGAACGTGAAGAAAGAAGTGGCGCTGGAACTCGGCCTGAGTGGCTTCTACGCGGTCGAAGATGACAAAGAATTCCCTGCTGCCCCTCAGATACAGGAACTGGCGGGTGACTCCACGAGCTTTCCTGGCATCGTAACCTCGGGTGATGTCCGCCGCTGCATAGGTGTAGTCCGGCGTGTTCTCGAAAGCGACGATATGCCCGCGTTCGCGCGGGAAGCTGCCACCCTCATAGACGTGGCGCTCGAGGCCACCATCATTTTCGTTGCCCTTGTCTCGGCGGAACTTCTCGTTTGGATCGAAGATCGTGACGATGTTAAAGATGAGCGACCCACCGCAGTAATAGTCGGAATCATTATGTCCCTGGCCGCCCTGGCGCGAGACGAGGGCGCCCTTCTTGTAGATAAGAAAATGCCCTTCATCATCGCGCGAGTGGCCTGCGAACTGGGGCCCGCAGCCGAAGAAAGCCCAAGTGGCGTTGGGGTCATTCCAGGCACTGCGCATATAAACGTGCCCGGCTCCTGGAAAAAGATAACCCAGGGGAAGGTGGTCCGGTGGTGTTGCTGAAATGGCGGGATCATAACAGGCCACTCGCTGCCAGCGTTCCCGAAGCCACTCCCGGCCGCGGTCAGAGAACCATTGCGACAATCCGTCACGGAGCATTGGGGCTGCCCGTGAGAAAGCTGCTGGTTTGGAGCCGTCGCCATCATCGATCCAGGCAGTGCGCTCGTCGTGCGGCATCATGGTGTAGGCGACCCATCGCGGCTCTTCGACAGGGAATCCCCACGGTTTCAACTGCTTGAAGTAATCAATGCCCGTCGAGGTGCGCCAGGCCTCAAAGGCATAGGGGATGACGCTCACCGGCCCGTACGCGCCATGGCCGTAGGACTCCGACCAGACACCACCCATGCGATCAAAGGCGGGAAGGCACTCGGCTGGAACTCTCTTGTTCCACGAATCGAGAAACGAGGTTGCGTCCGATTCGAACCTGGTTCCTGCGCCCTGAATCGCCAGCGCGATGAACAGCTTCTGCGTGAGGGCATCGCGGCAATTCATAATGTTGAGGTGAATCGGCCCCCAAGTCTGATTGTATTCCCAATGTCCCCACTTGAGCAGGATCTCCGGTTTATCCGTAAAGAACCTTAACCAACTGCCGAGTGCCTCGCCGTAGCGGACCCGCTGTTCGGGTGTAAGGGCGTCGTAAATCCAGTCGTAAGCAAGCGCGTGATAACCGAAATGGCTCCCCTCCCGGTTTGCAATCATGCTCCCGTCGCCCCACTGCTTGGTGATTACATCCGCGTACTTTTGGCAGTCGCGCCCGCTCTGGCGCTCGACGAGGTAGGCCAGCCCGCAATTCATCAGGTCCTCGGGTATGGACCACGGATTGGAAATGAACTCGATGCCACCGCGCTGAACGGCCGCATCCGCGCGTTCTCTTACGACGCGATAATCCTCCGCAAGGGGTCCAGCGCATCGCTGGGCTATCTGGGCGGTATTATCAATTAGTAGCCTGGGATGAGCGGCCTTGACATGGTATTGCCCCTGGCCGAAGGCGGTGGCCAACCCCAGGCAGTGCAGCAGCCCCATCAAAATGAGACTCGCCAACCCGAAGAGTGTTTTGCTGGGTTCCAAGAAGATTTTAAAATTTTTGATTTGTTCATCCATTACGCACCGGTTTCATCCAGATCAACTGCTGGTCGAAATTGCGGGCGGTTCTGTAAGGCTTGATATAATCCTTGAGGGGCGGGCCGAGGAGTTCGATTCTGCTGAGGTCGGCCTGGCCCAGGCCGGCCTGGGCGCAATAATTCAGGTAGCCGACCTTGGCGAAATCTATCCCCATGAGTTCCAGGGCAACGCGGTCGGCGGCAAGCCAATCCGGGCTGACCACGCAGACGCGGGAATTGACCGGCGTGCCCTCGGTTGGGCCGTCACCCTCCATGCCCTCGTAGCCGTCGATGACTGCCAGGTGCGGGTGCAGGCGCGAGGCCAAGGTGAACAGGTTATAGTTGATGGCGCGGTAACCGCTGCCATGGGTAATGGGTTTGTCGCTGTTGGCCCAGGACCCTCCCTCAGGCCGTTCGCCGCCACCTCGCTTGATGGCGGCTCCGACAACGATATTCTTGAGGGAGAGCGTGGCAACGACGCGGTCGTGAGTTTTGAATTTGGCCGCTGAAATAATAAAATTGCCGGAGTCCAGCAGGGTTTTCGCCATGCGGCAGGCGTGCGGGCGGAAATCCTTTTCATCAAAGCAGTAGAGTGTTTCGCAATCATCTTTGTCCAGGTCCATCAATTGAGCGCCGTATTTGGCCGCGACCTTATCGTAGCCGTAATTGGCAAACCCCTCAAAGACCGAGCCCCCGGCGGGTGACTCGGCGATCACAACATTTTTATCCTTGCCAATGGACTTGAGGAATTCGAGGACGCCCTCGAGGTTTTTGGCGTCACTGGCAGCCAGCGGGCGGTCGATGGCAACATTGTTGGGCTTGAGGATAACCCGCCTTTGGCCAATCTCTGTGGCGATTTGTTTTGAGAAAGGTTTGAGGGCCTGGAAAGCCAGGTCAGCCCTGTCCTCCCCGGCTGTCAATGCGACACGGCTAGCGCCCCCGGAGCCAGAGGGCCCGGCGGCGCCTGGTTTGGCTGCAAGTTCGCCTGTAGCGCCCAGGGTGCGGCCAATGCTCCAGGGCATGGCCAGGGCAACCCCGCTCATGAGCGATGTTTTGAAAAAGGTGCGTCGGTCGAGGGTATGGTGATTCATGGTGGGAAGGTTCCTGTCAGGGCATCAGCAGAACGATGTGTGTTGTTCCATGTGATGCCCACAATGGGACCAGAGCTAAAGCATGAAATTTATAGCGTCAAGGATAAATTGCATTGAGATTTTGCGCCCTGCGCGATTGCCTGCCAGCTCTCCGCCCAGATTTATCCGGTTTGGAGATGCAACTAGACTCTCTGCGCCCCTGGCGCTTCACCAACGATATCTAACCGGTCTGCCGGTATCGGAAAAGGCCACGTTCCAGGCGCTCGTGTCTTGAATATCAGGACGACTCTTAGGACGAAGACCAGCGAAATCATCAAATGGCGCCGGTAAAACAGTGGCGGGAGCGGCGGGGCTCGAAGCTAGTTCGAGCCGTGCTGCAGTCGCCCGTAACTCCTGATAAATGCTCACAATTCGGAACTTAGACCTCGCCGCGATTTTTGGCCAGATTTCACTGTGAGGATCTATCAGCACTTACGGCTGGCAAAATTTGGCAGAAAACCGTCTTCAGCGCGTAGAGCGGAAGCCGGTGGGCCCTCACCTCAAATCCGGCAACTGGTCACGGCTCAGCAGGAGCTGAATTGACCACTCTGCGCCTGGTGAACCACACCGCAGTGCGACATCGTCACGAAGACTGAGGTCGGCCCCAGTGTGGACAATAGGCCGAGCCAGGAGGCTTTGGCCACTGACACCCAACGCAAGCGCAGTCATTTGGCGAACTGGTATTCGGCCCGGACTCATCGCGGGCAGCCGGGGCAGCAAGCACCTTGCCCAGGATTTCCATCTTGCCCGCCCGACCGAGCAGGACCGCGATGCCGTAGAAAAAAGAGCAAAAACGGGTAGCTTTTAGTCTCGACGAGGCGGCGCTTGGCCGTCATCGTTTTTCGTGTGCCGCCATTTCTTTAACTCGCCCGCATGGCGGATCAAGAATGAGTCAGTCGGACGGCTCAACTCCGCCGAAAATTTATGAAAACACGGTTAGCTGTAATTCTTCTTTTGATGGCGGTTTGTGCCCCGGGCGCGGAGCAGCCATCGGGACAGCCCATCACTGCACAGGAAGAGGACCGCCTGCAACAAAGGTTTGCCGGGTATCGGCTCCAGGATTCGGCCTACCGCCACGCGGGAGAAGCGACAGTTGAGCGCTGGATGGACTGGAAATGGGGGCTTCGCATTCATTGGGGTCTTTACACCCGGTTTAACGGACGCGAGTCGTGGATCATCACCGAACACTTGAAGGACAGAGCCTGGCTGACGAACTATTACGCCTCGTATCAAGAATTCAATCCCACGAACTTCAATGCCGGGGAATGGATGAAGATCATGCAGAGGGCAGGCATGAGGTTTTTCTCGATCACGACCAAACACCACGAAGGATTTTGCCTATGGCCCACCCGGACGCAGCAGAGAGGTTTTGCGCGGAGGCCGGATGGCGCCTACCAGGAGGTGACCAATCACTTCAGCATAGCGGAAACACCGTATAAAAAGGACATCATCGGCGAGTTGGTCAAAGCAGGGCGCGCCCACGGCCTGGGAGTGAGTTTGTATTATTCTCATATTGATTGGCATGATCGGGATTTTGGCTGGGACAATCGAAATTTCTGGTATGATGCGGCTTTTACCAGGCAATCCGACCCGGAACGCTGGGGGGCTTTCATCCAAAAAGAGCGCGAACAGATCACCGAACTGCTCACGTGGTATGGTCCGATTGACATGCTCTCGCTGGACATCGGCTGGCCCAAAGAAGCCCAGGAGGATGCCTATGGCGTTGCGAAGCTGGCGCGCAGTCTTCAGCCGCACATCTTGTTGCGTAATCGTGGGATTGGCAATTACGGGGACTATGAGACCCCGGAGGGAACCATTCCCGAAGACCCCAACCGCATGAACCGCCCGTGGAAGGTGATTTATCCTTGCGGCACTGGCTTCTCGTACAAGAAGCATGACACTTACAAGCCCAAAGAATGGGTGCTCAAAAGTCTGATTGATGTCGTGGCCAAAGGCGGCAACTTCCAGGTCGGCTTCGGACCGGACCCGACCGGGAAGTGGCCGCAAGAGATGATTGACCGCGTTACTTACGTTGGCGACTGGCTGAAAGTAAACGGCGAATGCATTTATGCGACACGCCCCTATTTTCGCTATGCCGAAGGGGCCAATTTGCGATTCACGCGTTCCAAGGACAAGAAGATCGTGTATGTCATCAGCCTGCAGTGGCCGGGGGAGTCCTTGCGCACAACACTGGTCCGAGCCAAACCAGGCTCTAAAATTCAGATGCTGGGCCGGGCGGAAGACTTAACATGGAGCCAGGACCAAAGTGGCCTGGTAATCCAGGTCCCGAAGGAACTACAGGAGGAAACACAACGCCCATGCCGGCAAGCATTCGCCTTCAGGGTGGAGTCGCAGGATTGGGAAAGGTGATAGGCAGGATGAAATAGTTATGGCAAGGTCCAAGGTTTTCCAGGAAGAGCAGGGCGGCCTATGAATCCTGAAAGTATCGTCATAGCGATCTATGAAAGTCGCCGGGTATCGGGTTTGGCGCAGACGGTTGCCAATGCGCGCGCGTGTTATGTGGTGGCACACGGGGCAGGCGCCGGTATGACCCATCCGTTTATGGCTGATATGGCGGCGGAGTTCGCGGAACGTGGGATCAGCACGCTGCGTTATCAATTTCCGTACATGGAACACGGCTCCAAGCGGCCAGATGTTCCGGCAGTGGCGCATGCGGCGGTGCGCGCAGCAGTAAGCCACGCGTCGCGTTTCTTCCCGGGTTTGGCGTTGTTCGCCGGCGGCAAATCCTTTGGTGGCCGGATGACTTCACAGGCGCAGGCCGAGTCGCCACTGCCGGGAGTCCGCGGCCTGGTCTTTCTGGGTTTCCCACTGCATCCTCCGGGGAAGCCCTCTGACGAACGAGCCAGGCATCTCTTCGATGTGAAGCTTCCGATGTTGTTCTTGCAAGGAAGCCGGGATGAATTCGCGCATTTGGAGTTGTTGCGGCCTTTAGTGGAGCGGCTTGGCGAACGGGCCACGCTCAAGCTCTTTGCGGATGCGGACCATTCGTTTCATGTTCCAAAGCGGTCTGGAGGCAGTGATGCCGCTATTCGAGCCCAAATATGGGATACAATCGCTAAATGGATCGATCGTGTGCTGGGACATTTGAAAAATCCAAATTCGAATCACCGCGACAGATAGAGGACCACGTTTTCCCAATCGAGGTTCTTTTGCGCATTCCAAACCTTTCCTAGTGCCCGAACCAGGCCGCCGATGTTATTGGCGGCAATTGTGCGGTTATCAACCAGAATCACGCCCCCATGCTCAATGCCTTGCTCACCCCAGTTCTTCAAAAGTGGAACGATGGTCGCCTGGTCATATGTAACCAGAGTCCATCCCCAGGCGTGAGCCTCGGCCAGGAGCGAGTCGTCGGAGGCGCCCATGAAATGGCCGTCCCGCCACTGCAGGACGGATGCGATTTGTCCTTGGGGCCATTTGGCCCGGAACTGTCGCGCGATGCGGGGCGACAGGTGCTCATCCAGCAGCAGTTTGAGCATGGCCTACGGGCGGCTTGGCTTCTTGCTGGATACCTTAAACAACCGCGCCTGAGGAAGCATTTGGGTAACCTTGGCCAGATCATAAGAATCATTATCCTGGATCGCGTGCTCAATCTCATTGGGGAACGCCTTGGCGTAATTGAGCGCTGCCTGGACTTGTAAGGGCGAGCGTTGCAGATGCTCCGCCGTCTTTTCGATATTTCCCCCCATTGCCCGCGCGATTTTCACCGTCATCCAAACCGGCAGCCTGGCGCCTTGGAGGTAGGCCTGGCGCCCAAGCATAGAATCCCGAAAGTCTATAAAAGCGAACTCGTCACGACGGAGGCCCTCCTCCAACAGAATCGCCCCGGTTTCACTCGGGGAGCGGCCAAGCCGCCGGGCCTTGCGCTTCAGGCGCTTGGCCTGGTCCTCCGAAACCCTCAAACTGACAACGGTGGATGGCATATTGTTTACAATCAATTCTTTTGTAAACATATAATGCACTTGAGCTTAGTGGTCAATCCCCAACTGAGTCGGCTATTCTCTTCGAAGTGCCGGCTTATTGTTTGCGCTTAACAGGTTACCCGGCCATTTCGGTGCCGGGTCCACAGACCAGACCAGCCGGCCACCTTCGAAAACCGCGCTCCTCCGAAACGGGGCTGCGAGCTCTTCATCGTCGAAAATCATCACATGAGGAAGTTCGCGAATGGCGGCTGTCAGTCCATCCCACGGTCCAACCGGTAATTGATCACAATTGCCAACCGCCCTTTGGGGAGTGATGATTCTCCAACTTGATGCAACAATTGCGAAGGCTGTTTTGGTTGGCGCCATGGCTGGCACTGGAAGCGGCTTCAGTCCCCTTCGCGCGGGCCCAAGCCCCTTTGCCGATCTACTCTGATCACCTGCTGAACGGATTTCAGGACTGGGGTTGGGCTTCGGTCATCAGCTACACCAACACCGCTCCAGTGCATTCCGGCAGCAGTTCCATTGGTGTGTCGGCCAGTTATTGGCAGGCGCTGCAAATTGGGGGCAGGCCTTTCAGCACGACGCTCTACAGCAACCTGGTGTTTTGGATAAACGGCGGGGCAGGGGGCGGCCAGAGCCTCCAGGCCCAGGCCGTGCTCGCCTCCGGTTCAGCCGCCACTTACGTGCTGCCCGGAACGCTCCCGGCCAACACCTGGAAACAATACAGCATCCCGCTCAGTGCGATTGGGGCCGCAAACGTCACCGATTTCGAAGGGTTCTTCATTCAACTTCGCAGCAGCGGCACTACCAACACATTCTACGTGGATGATGTCCAGCTTACGTCCAAACCAGGGCCGGCATTAGTACATCTCAACCTGAATGCCAGCCAGGCCGTTCGTGGGGTGGACGTGCGCTGGTTCGGCCTCAACACTGCCGTTTGGGACGGCAATTTTAAAACGGCCACATCCATTTCCCTGCTCAAGGAAGCGGGAGCGCGGATTCTGCGATTTCCTGGCGGCTCGCTTTCGGACCAATACCATTGGGCTTCCAATACAACGGAAAGCAATAAATGGACGTGCGCAACTTCCTTCAGCGATTTCGCCTCTGTGGCTACAAATATCGGCGCTCAGGCGATCATTACAGTCAACTATGGCAGCGGCACGGCTGCCGAGGCGGCTGCCTGGGTGCGGGATTCCAACATCACGAATCATTACGGGTTCAAGTACTGGGAGATTGGCAACGAGGAATATGGCGCGTGGGAAACCGATACCAACATTCCACCCAATGACGGCTACACCTATGCCAACCGCGCGGCTCTCTACATTGAGCAGATGAAGGCAGCCGATCCGACTATCAAGGTCGGCATCGTTGTGACTCCGGGCCAGGACAGTTCGGTCAATGGCAACACAACCCACCCAGCCACAAATTCCATCACCGGCCAGGTCCATTACGGCTGGACGCCGGTTGTCCTGGCGACCCTCAAGGCCCTGGGGGTGACCCCAGACTTCGCCGTGCACCATCGCTACCCCGAATACACAGACCCCAAGGTGCTGCCTGCCTGCCCTGACAGTGATTCGTTGCTGCTCCAAGGCGCCAATGGATGGACGGGGGATGTGGCAGACCTGCGCCAGCAGATCACAGGTTATTTCGGCGCAGGCGGCACGAACATCGAGTTGGTTTGCACGGAAAACAACAGCGATGCCGGCGCGCCAGGCCGGCAATCGACCAGCCTTGTCAACGGCCTCTATTACGCAGCCACTTTAGGCGAATTAATGAAGACCGAACTCAACGGGTTTGTTTGGTGGGATTTGCGCAATGGCACTGATACGACCGGGAGTTTCGATCCATCGCTCTATGGCTGGCGCACCAATGGCGACCTGGGGATGATTGGCAATCTGTCCACTCGCTATCCGCCTTTCTACGCCGCCAAGCTGATGCATTACTTTGCCCAACCCGGCGATACCATTCTGAATGCTGCAAGCGATTATCCCTTGCTTTCAGCTTACGCCGCAAGGCGCGCCAGCGGGGCCGTGTCGCTTTTGGTGCTGAACAAGGATAGCGCCAGCAACTTCAATGCGCAGGTGACCCTGACCGGTTTTGTGCCGAACCTTTCGGTCCCGCTCCTTTCCTTTGGCATCCCGCAAGACGAAGCCGCGCGCACCAATGGACCTGTTTCAGCCCAGGATATTGCAACCAACAACTTTCCGTCCGCCGGCGCAGTCTTCAACAAGAGTTTCCCGCCGCTATCTTTGAATCTGCTTGAACTCATCCCCGCGCCGCCGCGATTGAGTGTGCTTGCTATCAGCCAACCCGGCGCCTTGGGGCTCGCGCTTGAGGGGCAGTCCGGTGTGCGGTATGTCTTAGAGAGCTCAACCAACTTGACTGTTTGGAACAGCGTTTTGACCAACACGCTAACGGGCCCCACGCTGAACTTCACCAGTGCTCTGCCCGCCGGACCCGCCCAGATGTTCTGGCGCGCACTGTGGCAGCCGTAACCCGGCTTTCTGACGACGTCCATTCCATCGCTTCGTCATTTTTTACGGGTTTAAGAGCGGAGCCTTCTCCGCCGCACGCTTGCTGGAGGACCACAGCCGGCTTGTTGGAGGGCGGTAAAGCAGCCCTCAGAAAAGCCAGCGCAAGCCAACGCAAAACAGGCAGCAAATTAGCGAGCCTAGGCCAAGAACAACTGCGCCAGGAAGGCGTTTCTGAGGAATCTCGAACCACATATACAAGCTGCTGAGAACCATGAAAATTAATCCGATTGCAACGGCATCCATCGAAAATGCCCACAAAGTAGCCAATGCCCAGTCGCGGCTGTTGCGAGGGTCGTCCATTTGAACGCCCGTGAACGTGTGCAGCGCTTTGATCACCCCCCAAAGATTCACGTCACTTTGCTGCATGGTAACGCGCTTCCGCGCCAAATCGGCTTTGATGAAGAAAAAATGGCCCGGACGCCGGACTTGGAACTCAAACTGATTAGGGTCCGTCCTTGTTACAGTCCACAGAATCTCGCCCCTAATGGCGAGTTGTGTCATAATCGCGCGCGCCTGCGCGAGGTCGCCCTTTGCCTCAAGCGCGGGGCCGGCAATCTCGCGCTCATAATTCGTCTGCTTTCGGTTTTTCCAGAATTCCGTAAAGCTCCAGGACGGATGGTTCAGGATGAGGCCGCTGAAGGCAAACAGCCATACGAAGAATAGCAGAAATAATCCGCTGTAGAAATGGAGCTTGCGATTCCAGCGCTCGAATCCGGCTCGGAACCGAGGGGTAATCGGCGATTTGCCGGGACCTATTGGTTCAGTGAACGAGGGCATAGGCCATTCCGAAAAACGATAACGCCCCGGTCGTCTCGCGTCCAGGGATCGTTACAGGTATGATCAGCTTTTCCTCTTTGACCATATGCCGAACGAATCCAACCTCACCACGGACGCCCGCTTTCTCAAGGGCCGGCTTGAGCGCATCGATGAGCGGTCGTCCCGAGAGCATCGCCAAGTCGCCTGGAAGCGGCAAGGCTGGTACCACGCGGGTGGTGGAAGTCTCTGAAGCGATCCTCGGCAGCCAGGAGTGTATCAGAAAAAACACACTGATGGCAAAGACGAGCACCAAAGGGCTGATGAAAAGTCCAAAGTACAGGTGAAGGTCTCGAATGAGCCGGTAAAATCGCACTCTCATTCGGCCAGGGCCCTTTCAGAGTTTGAAAATCCCGGAAGACCGTCGCTGTAGGAGAATCTCGCCTGACGGTGTTGAATGTCGATGGGGTTCACAGTCGCAGGTTACAACGACAGACCAAATGGAAACACCAAGAATCCTCGGGTTATTCGCAGGCAGAGCACTCGGTCCATTCATTGCAGCCCTTGAAGATAAACCAACTCCGATGCCCCGGGGGTGCTGAGCGCGATGTGCAGGCCCTCATCCATGAGCTTTGCCCCGACGACCTGAGCACGCGAGACCGCTCCGTCCTCGGACCAGACCTGGTAGGAGCGGGCTCGATCGAGCCCCTTCAACTTCAGCGCGTGACTCGTTTCGACCGCTTTGGCCCCGCGAAACGCGAACACTGCGCCTTTCCCGGTCTTTGAATCCCAGTACTCCGTTCCATCCCAGCGCGCTTCGTCTGGCCGTGTCGAGATGTGATACAGGTCGCCCTGGTTTATCAGCGGACGAATCCACTGTTTGTAAATCTCTATCTGCCGTCTGGCGGCCTCGCGCTGTTCCCCGGACCATGCGCCGGTGTCGCACATGAGTGTAAGCCAACCCATCATGCCGCTCCGCAGCATTGTCTTGAAGGTGGCCAACGAAGGGCCGGGCCGGTTCTCGACGTAACATTCGCAAATCGCCGGCGGCAGCGGATAGCTGGAATCATAAAACGCCCGCCGGTTGCTCATCGGATCGTAAGTGTCCGTAATGCTGATGTAATGGGTGCGCCGGACGATGCCAAAATCCACCGTGCGTCCGCCGTTGACGCAGTCCTCAAAGAGCAACGTGGGATGCTCCTTGCGCAGTTGATCGTACACCCAGTAATAACCCCGGGCCGCATGGTAGGCGACATCCGCCGGGGACGCGGTGTGGTCGTGGTCGGTGCGGTCACAGCCGTCAACAATCATGATCTGATCGTGCTCAAGGAGATCGAGTTTGTAAGAGGTTACGATGCGGCGCAGTTCGCTCAGGCACCAGGCACGAGCCGGGGCCGCGCCGAGGCAAACCGGGACGCCGGTGAAATCGGATGGCTTCCAGGTCGCCGGGTAGTCGCGCGTAAACCAATCACGCTGCTTTGGGTTTGCCACCGCCAACGTTTCCATGTCGCGCATCTCGGTTCCCCCCTGTGTCCAGCCCACCCAGAGGCCGAACAACATTCCCTTGCTATGGGCGTAGTCACTGACCGCCGCCAGCCCATGGGGAAACTTCTTTGCGTTAGGATGCCAGTCGCCGACCGCGCGAAACCAGCCCGCATCAATGTGGAACAACTCAACTCCCAAGGCCGCTGAATCGTCGATCATGTGCCGAGCCAGCGTATCGTCCACCGCCATGCCGCTGCCCCAACTGTTGTTCACGACCAGCGGATAGCGCGCATCGGAAACCGGCGGACGCAAATGCGCCGCCACGAACCGATGCAGGCGATTGGCGCCGTCATCCACGCCCCCTCGATAGCAGCCGAGGAACACCGTAGGTGTCACAAAGCGCTCCCCGTCATCCAACCGGCTGCGAAACTCGCGTTCCGAAGGGTCCAAGCCCGCCGTGACGCTTACCTTCAGTGGGTTTCCCGTGGCGCTCACGTCGAAGCCGACCCGCCCGCTGAATTCGATGCCAAGATACACGCCGGCAGTCCCCGTCGTGTCCTGAATCGAAATCCAGGGGATCATCTCGGTGGCCTCTGCGTACGGGGTAGAGCGTCCTTTGAACCGGTAGCCCTCGCCGACGGGTTCGCGGTGCGTGCCCGCATCCGAAGGCCGGCCGGCGCCCTTTTCCACCCACCAGTTTTCGAGGGAATGTCCCGCCGGTGCTGTCAACGTCAGAGCCAGGGTGGGTTGGAGCGGCGCTTCGAGCACCTGGCTGTTCCGGTTGATAATCTCGAAATGATGCTCGACAGGTCCCGGGCCGGCCTGGGCTCGCCAGATCGAAAGCAGTTCCATCTTTGGCTCACTGGAAACAAATCTCAGGGTTGTCTCGCCGAGCGCATGCCTCCCCTCATTCCCCGCGAACCTCCAGTGCAGCGGTTGGACGGCGTTGTTAATGAACACATGGTCCGGCAGGGGAACCGCAACCGGTCCCGCGATCCATTCCGGCTCGCCGCCGGCAGAGGACAACGAGGTGATGGCGAGTCGATCGGCGTTGACCATCACCGTAAGGGAGGTATCGGCAGTGCTGAACGACCACCGTTCCTGGCCGTGGACCAGGACCGCCATTGCGAAAAGAGGGGCAAAGCGGATAAAGCTTCGAACCATGCCAAAGGGCGGGTGTGTCTGAATCATATGGTTTGGCTAAACAAAAGGTCCAAAAGTTGAAGTCGCAGCGGCTCAGGAGACACATTTAGAATCACTCAAGAATGCAAATCCAGCCCACTGAGATAGGCTCTTGCTGCCAACTGCTTTGATGCTTGGCTTCGGGGAGATTCTCAAAGGCTGTGTCCAGGGGCCAACGGGCCCTGAATGAAGACTCAGTTCGAGATTTGGCGCTTTGATTTCTCTGTTATTTTACGCTCCCATGCCTTCTTCGAATGAGCCGGCGGCCAGCGGGAAACAGAGGTTATCGCGCACGTATTGGATACCGTTGGCGCTGGTTGCGTCCAGGTCGCGGTAAGCGCTTTCGGCCTCGACTACCAGCGGGGCGGTCTTGACACCCATAATTTGGCAATAGCGTTGCGGGTAGCCCGTGTGAATAAGCAACTCCACATACCGTGCCATGTTCAGGTCGCCGCTCGGGATATCGACAAATTGCATGGCGCGTTTCTGCCAACCCGGCTCCATCATGCGCAGGGGCAAGCCCGGGCGGATAACGAAATTCTTCACATGACACGCATAGATGCGCGAGGCCACTTTCAGGAAACGAGTTTCAAAGCTCTCTCCTTCCCAGCAGTGGGACGGATCGGCATTGACGCCCAGGCTTTTGTCCCCGTCACAAATCTGGACCAGCATATTAAAATCGTCCGCGCACATGGCCCCGGTGCCGGGATGAATTTCATGGCATAGAACGATGCCGAGTTTGTTGGCGTGCTGGCGGATTTTGGCAGTTTTTTTGACAAACCGCTCCTGACCTTCTTTGATGAGGTCATAATCGCCGCCCTTCCAAAAGCCCCAGGGATAGCCCGTAGCCAGCTCCCACCCAAATGCCACGCCCCAGAACATCGGGACTACCTTGATGCCAAGCTCCGCGCAGAGGTCCAGCAGCCGCAGCACATAATCCTCAGCCCATTTCTCGATTTCGGTGGCGGATTTCTTTGCCACGTCGGCAGGGGTGAATGGCCGGATGGTGGGGCTGCCCGTCCAGGCGGTTGTGTGGACCCAAATCGGGCAGTGGGCCGAGACGCCATCAAGGGTCATTTTTGCTTTTGCGAAGGCGCTTTTAACGTCCTTGGCGCTCATGAGACCTTTGTCGGTCGTGAGCATATAATTGGATGGCTGCGCCCCCGTGGCGCCGGATTTTTTGGCGTAATCGAGAAATTGGCTGAGGCTTTTGGCGCCGTGCTGCGCGCCTTCGATGCTGGGGTGGAAGCAGTTTTCGGCCATAGGTTTTGGAAATAAGAGTTTTTATGTTACTGACGGGCCAGAGCATTAACCGCCTTGAAAATCAAATGCAACACCAATTTTAAGGCGTTGGCTCTTGTCAACTAACCGAGCCGGTCCTAGATTTCTGCCGTGCATCAAAACGGGGAAACTCTGATTCAGAAACCGGCAACCCCTCCGGCACGGGCCCGGTTGACTTGGCCGCCGAGGTGATTTCACTGGGGGACCGCAATCGCGATCGCATCGAAAAACGCGATCTCTACGAACAATATGGCGTGAAGGAATACTGGCTGATCGATCCGGAGGCTCAAACCATCGAGGTCCTGCACCTGGAAAGTGGCCGTTACCAGCTATCCATGCGTTGCGCCTCAGGCCAAACCGCTGGCTCGAAGCTCCTGCCAGGATTTGAGATTGCAGTAACGCCGCTTTTCGAGGGCGCCTGATATTTCGCTCGAGGGAGGGCGGATTTTGACGATGATTTCCGCCAGACTCCGCCGCTAGGTGACAGGGTGTCGCCTTTTGAGCATGTCGCTGACGAACGGTCCCTTTGCCTTGCAGTATTCGAGCGAATCATCAATCCCCATCGCCAGTATGGCTCTCTTGTGCTCTTCATAGCTCTGCCTGAGTTCTGAGTCACGAATGAGCTGTTTCTCGGAACCAAACCATCTCGTCATGCTCGTCGGATCCCAGAGCGATGACGTGGGCGTGAAGGCGAAACGGACGGCCACGGTACTCAACACATCCCAGGCGCATGGGTCGATTCTCGGGGAATGGCTCCGGGCCGCCCTGCCTCTGAAATCCGAGTCCATCGAGAACCGCCTTCGCGCTGTTCAGAAGCCCCTCTGGATATAAAATGGCCAAGTCAATGATGCCCTTCCCACCGCAGCCTGAGACAGAAGTGCTGCCGACATGCTCAACCTGCAACCGTGGTTCGACACTTTGGACGCCACCCCGAATCGGCCGCGCAACCTCTCTAACGTCGGGGTCGTAAGCTCGAAACTCAGCACGCGCTGAAGAATAAGGAAGGATACGCATACCGGCGAACGTGGAGCAGTGTATCCGTAACGGTCAGAGACACAAGGCTCCGAAATGTCATGTTTCAGGCATAGTGGGCGTGAACCCATAACAAGATGCCCATCCATCCGGGGAGTTTCCTGCTGTTTGGGCTGGGGACGCTCACCGCGATTGCCAAACACAAACGGACGAAGCCAGCGTATGCCGACCCTCTCTCATAATTCGCCGCTCAAAGCCTTCGGCACTGCAATCGGGGATGCTCTTCTCCGCGCGCTGCTCATTATAGTGATTCTGGAGGCCGGATGGTGGGCCCCTTGTTCATACCTGGAGGAAAGGTACAGCATATTCTCTCAGTTTCCTATCCCTTTGGCGGAGGCTGCATTCTCCAGCGTTGGAGCCAAAGCGACTTTCATGGCGAAAGGTTTAGCGTGCGGAACGGGCGTTGTCGAAACGCCTCAAGTGCCGTCACGCCTGCAGGTGGGCAACCATTTCATCCTCCGGGGCGAAAGTTGAGGAGGGACTCTCCGAAGTCCGAATGACGCTGGGCTGAGCGGGTTCTGGCCGGGCCGACAAGAGCTTTCCGAGGGCGCAGAGCAGCTCAGGCCCCGTGAAGGGCTTGGCCAGGAGGGCGTCCACCGGATTGCTGGCGTCGCGACGGGCACTCCAAGAGCCAGTGATCATCAGGATCGGCAGCGACGGAGCCAATAGCTTGATGGCGGCCGCAAGCTCGTTGCCCTGCATCACCGGCATGTCGAAGTCCGTGAGGACAAGGTGGAACTCACCGATGTGGAATAAGTTCAGCGCCTCGGCCCCATTGCTGGCCTCGGTGACCTGATGCCCTTCCAGTTCGAGCATCATGCGCAAATACTCGCGGAGAGGCGCCTCATCCTCCGCGATGAGTATGCGCGCGCCGCGACCCTCGCCTTGTTCCGCTCTCAAATCGCGCCCAACCCAAGGCGCCTCAGCTCCACCGGTGTGCACTGGGTTGAAGCCTGCTGAAACGGGTTGTCTATTCTCGATCATTTGTCCCACTTCCTGCTCGGGTTGTTGCGAGCTTGATTGGCTCCGCGCCGTTATAAACCTTGCCCTCATCGTCCCCCTCGGCCGTCATGGCTGCGGAAATCGTTTGGCGGTGAACCCCGAGCTTCTGCGCCGCCAGCGAAATGTTATTGCCCACGAGTTGAACGACATGCCGGATGTAGCGGTACTTGACCTCATCCAGCAGCAGGATGTCCTCCTCGCGCCGGGGCAGGAAGACATCGGGAGCGGCTTCCAATCGGCCCATCCAACGATTGACCCGGGTTGCCAGGGCGCTGCCCCCTAGGGCCTTTTCCAAAAATTCGTCCGCATCGGCCAACAGAGCATCCATCTTCACGTTGTAGGGCTTGCCGCTCATAACGATTATCGGCATGAACCCAGAGATGCATCGTGCTGTCCGCACCACTTCAGTGGCAACATGGTCCAGGAACCAATCCACGAGCACGACCGAAACCTCATTTCGCGCCAGGGCCTCGATCGCCTCTGAAACGGAACTAGCCGTGATGCAGGAAATGCCCTCGGCTTCGATACAGTCCGTTATGTACCGACGAAAGTCTTGATCGGCATCAACCACCAGCACGCGCTTTCTGCCATCGGTTTTTGGTTCTTTCATATTCATGGACGCTTAATTGTGGAAAAATCACCGCAGAAACCGTGCCAAGTCTAGTTTTTCAACATATCAAAGGATTATGATGGAAAAATCATCAACCATACCGCCCCTGGTTGTTCCAATTCTTGACACATGTGTTCAATTAATGGACAAGTGGAGGCACCAAAGCGAGGTAACATTGAGTCTTTAAAGGCGGCGGAGGAGAGGACATCATTCCGCCGCCAGGTTTCGCGGCAAGGTGTCCAGACAATCGGATATCTATAGCCCTTGAAATTGTGGGTGGCAGCGGGATAGCCTGCTTGAGTCCGTTGGTGGTGAAGCGGTAGCAATAGGAGTGGGGGATATCCCCTCGACCAGGCCATGGAGTCGGAGTCATTGCGTCAGGGGACACACCGGGCTTGCGAGGGGATGCTGAGACCGGGTCGGCGCTGGCACAGCGCCCCCAGCCCCAACCAGCGTTATTTGGTTGTGGAAGACGCGCCAATACCGCCGGGGAGTCAGGGGCAAGGGCAACGGTGCTGATTCTTGATACAGACCATTTGGGCGAGTTCGATGAGGGCAGTGCCGCCGGGGGCCGGCTAACAGTTTCGTGGTTGGGCAGCCCAGATCCACCGAATGCACGCCGATCCGCACACCCAGATTCCCGCCTACGCCCGTCTGCAACGTCGCCGTAAATGGCGGAATAAACGCCCGAGGAGACGCTGCCCATCCGCCCATAAGAATCGTAACCATAGGCGGCGGAATAAATGGTCGAGGGCGTGGCGTGGCGTGAGAGGACCTAGAGCAGGTCGCGTCCATAAACCGGGTTGATGTGATTGGTGACCGTGATGCCCGCGAGCAAACCGTTTGTGTAGGCTGTCGAAACCATGCGCCCGGCATAATCGTAGGTCAGGACGCTGTCGCCCGAGTTGTCCATGACGATGGCGGGTTTGCCCAGCCGGTTCAGGTACAATTGAACATCATTTGTAAAAAGCACGCTGGTGCCGTCGGAATATGCGATTCCGACCAGGTCGCCGTTGCAGGTGTAGAGGTTGGTGCTCGCCACTCCGCGAGCCCAGATGCGGCTTTTAAGCGTGTGGTTATCGTAATAATCGAACTTAACCGCCTGAGCAGCAGCGTCGGTTTTGTTGGTCAGCAGGCCGGTGGCCTCATCATAGGACCAATGCGTAACGTCGGCTGTTGGGCTGTGTCAGAAGGCCAGGACGACCCGGTCCACCCGCTCCCCCCCGCGGTAGGTGGTCAGGGTGATCAAGTCCCCATAAACGTTATATTCCATTTTCTGGGGATATGGCACATCGCCCCAAATGAGGGTGGGCTGGCCAAAGCCGTTGTAGCTTTAGTAGGTCTTGTGCCGGTGGGGCCGGTGGTGCATTGAGGCTGCCGGCATTGCGCAGTGCTCGTGCCATGGATGGAATGCGAAGCAGGACAGGCGATCAATGTCAACGCCAAATGTCAAAAACCCAAAGAGCGACGCTCAAAAACACGAGCATTGGCGGGCCGCAAAGGATCATTGTTTCAAAGGTAACACGTCGCTGAAGAGGACCAGAAAGTACTAGACCTACCGCCCACCCCAACGAAACAAGATGCCATTTCAGGTGGGTCGAAGCCCATACGAGCATTGAAATCGCCGAAATGACCGCTAATGTCCCTGAGATTATGCAGACACGTTTGCCCACTACCTTATTGGCCCAGGGAGGCAAATTCGGCAAATACACCTATCCTTCAATATGTCCGGCGCGCGCCTTCCACACCAGTTGGGAATGCGTGTATCGCTCGGTCGAGTGGTTTGTGCAATAGGGTCTGGCGCATCGGCAACTTCAAGCTGTTCAAGCCATCGGTGTGGACGAGATTCACTGGGGCAAGAGCACGCGGGCGGACAATTTCCTGACGGTGATCTACCAGATTGACCGCCACTGCCGCCGTTTGCTGTGGGTGGGCAAGCGCCGCACCCAGGCCACGTTGCGCCGGGGCTTGAAGGCCCTGGGCACCGAAGTTGTGAAAGGACTTTGCTTTGTGTGCAGCGATATGTGGCGGCCCTATCTGGGCGTCATCGCTGCTCAAGCTAACCAGGCGCTGCACGTGCTGGACCGTTTCCACATCACCTCGCAATTGAACCAGGCGCTGGACCAGGTCCGTCGAGCCGAAAGCGCACAGTTGCGGGCCGCGGGCCGGGTGGAGCCCGAGCGGCTCAAGAACATGCGCTGGAAATTGCTGCGGCGCACCAGTCGTGTGCGTGGCAAGGCCAAGCGCGAGTTGGGACGATTGCTCAGCACGAAGCTGGTTACGGTGCGTGCCTGGGCACTCAAGGACCTCTTCGAACACTTTTGGACCTATAAGTCGCTGCGCTGTGCCGGTGAGTTTCTCCAGTTTTGGACTTGGCGCGCGGTGCGCAGTCGGATTGAACCCATGAAGAAGGGCGCTCGAACTCTTCGCTCTCACGAGGAACTGATCCTGAACTGGTTCCGCGCCAAGGAAGAGATCTCCGCGGCCACCGTCGAGGGCCTGAACAACAAGATCCGAGTGGTGACCAGACGGTCCTACGGCTTTCGCACCTACGAAGCGATGGAAACTGTGCTGTATCACACGTTAGGAAAGCTCCCCGAACCCAATGAGTTCACCCACAGATTTTGCTGACGAGGCGTTATTTTAACACTGGCATCCCACAAGCGACAAAATTCGAGCGTGA
>DASYZB010000082.1 GCA_035946615.1 Verrucomicrobiia bacterium | reverse complement strand
CGTCCAACTGGCGTGGCGAGCCCCTACGAGATTACGAGACCATTGTGAATCTCATTGCGGGCACAACCACCGCCAAAGGGCTGAAAGTCAGTTGTCGTTTGGACCGTCGCACCTACAGTCCCGGGCGGAAGGTTACCGATGAGGAGATGGCTAGGATTAACATTACACCCTCACGCTTCCACGGCGAATGGAACTATGTTATTCGCCCTCACTAGTTGTAAATGTTATTTATTGACGTGCCCTTAGTGTCCGCATCCCGCCACAAGACGTCAGGCTTGATGCCGTAGCGGATATACTCATTCACTTCCCCGATGCTGTCACCGCTGACGGCCATAAACGGAGCTGGTGGTTGGCCATTCACGCGAGGGATTTCGTGTGCCAAGTACCAGTGCCGCCAAAGATTCTGTGCCCGCACGACATCCGTTCCCTGCCAGAAAAACAGGGCAATAAGCGGGGTGCGGATTTCCTCGCCGGGATTCAGACTCAAATGCGTGAGCTGTTGTCCTGCCCTTATCCGCAACTTTTCACCCGCACCGCGCGAAAAGGAGGCAGCCCATTGCCCAGGCCAGCCGATGGCCAGAATCACACCGCCTCCGGGCATCTGGAGGTTGTAATAAGGCCAACCGCGTGGGCCGTCACATGATTTGCCTGTGCCAGGGGGAGAAAACTCGGCGGTCGTCGATGGGGCGAGGGTTAACGTAGCCGGGGCATAGCCATCAGCCGCGCAGTAATCCCCTTGGTTAACATGGAGCACAAACTCCGGGCTGATCCGGCGTGTGAACTCAATGTCCAATCCCTGAGCTTTTTCCAGGATAGGTGTGCTCCGGGTACCGATGTTCTTGAAATACACGGTCCATTCCACCATCGGATAGTCCCCGTATTCGACGGCGACACACCTGATCTGCAACTGACTGTGCGTCCAGGTCAGCACATGTTGTGTCCGGCTGCCAGACAGCGGCATCTCAGTTTGCGCCCGCTTCCAGGAAGGCAGGAGATTGGCAGAAGCCTGCTCGTCATAAATAAACGAAAATGGCGGCAGGTGCTCTGGCCTCAGAAGATTTTGGCGAACCCATTGATTTCTTTGCTCCATTTCCTTCGGCATGACGGTGATGGCAGCCCGCGCGGCTGGGGAAAGGAGGCAACCGATTGTCAGTGTCACTACACCAGGCCGAATCAATGATTTTAGTGTGAAACCAGCTTTACTCGGAGAGCACTTCATAGCGATCGTCAGTGACCAAAATGGTTTCCTTCTCGCCTATAAACTGCCTGCGTTCATGCGGCGACAATGCCCGGAAGGCAGCCAAATGGCAATTCCGTTTAATTCGGATGACGCAAAGTGTTTCTGGATGAGAATGTTTCGGATCGAATCGTTCAGCAGATCGCTGATTTATTTCCTGGTTCCGCGCACATCAAAGCAAAAGCGTCGGCTTGTTGAGTGGTGGGCTGGGGTGGCCCGGAAGTAAACGACTTCAGATTTACGATTTGCGAATTGCTCAGAGGCCGTGCGCGAGCCTGTGCCACCGGGCGTTCCAACTGGGTTCGGGTTGCCCCGGTGGGTGGCCAAATTGTAAATCGTAAATCCGCTGAGCCCCCTTCCCTCACCGTCTAAAAGCGGTTTGGGGGATGTGCTCGACAAGGCAGTCTTACTGCCGCTCCATCCCAATATTGGGATGCTGGCGGTGATGACGCACCAGCGTCACGCGAATGCCATCGGGAATTTCGCGGTAAATAAAGTGATAGGGGAAGCGCCTCAGATTGGCCCGGTGAAAACCCGGCTTGATTAAATGAAACCGATTGGGATTGGCGCCATCGCGATGACGCGGCGCAGTTCCGATTTGAAGCCGCTGGCCAGTTTTTCCGAGACGGTCTCGTAGCGCCGCATCGCTTCCGCTACGTCCTGCCGGGCGGAGGGGTGATACTCGATGCGCATTATTTGAGGTCAGCCTCGACCTCTGCCCAGAACTCCGCATCGGTTAGTGCCCGAACCTGTCCGGTCTCGATTTCCCTTTCGCGACGCTCCACCTCGGCCATTTCCTCGATTTGGCTCGTCTCCTCGTCCACAGGAGGCACAGAGGCGAGCAGCGACTCCGCCAGGAAGACGCGTTGCTTCAGCGGCAGGGCCAGCAGCTTCTGCTCAATCTCTTCGATTGCTACCATGACGCCAGTTTAAGGCTGCGCCCTCGTTTTGCAAGACCCCGAGTAGACTAGACCGGCTTGCGCCCGCGGGCACGGAGCCGCAGTTGGTTGAAGTGCTTTGCAGTCAGGGGACGATGTCTCCCGCGAACGGCAGTCAGGGGCATTTCAGCCAACTCCTGCGAGTCGAGTTCGGCGGGGTCATCTTTCGCGCGGAAATTACGCAGGCCAAAGCGTGGCTGGGCGGAAGTCGAGTCCCAGAGCTGGCGCTCGTGGCGGATCGAAGGATTCGCCTGGGAAATGGGCGCCAGGCACGAAATCGCCGGTCTGCCCGATCTGCCGGGAGAGCTTTACGCGAAGGCTTAACCAATGATATGTGTAGGGAAAATGAAAGCGAAAACGCGCAGTATGAATCGAATGACTCGTCGGAATTTTCTCAAAGGCTCGATGCTAGGGGGCCTGGCCTTGGGGATGCCCGCCATTGTCCGCGGCGGTTCACCCAATGACACCGTCCGGGTGGCGATCATCGGCATGGGGGATACCAAGGCGGTTGGCGGAGTGGGCGGACGGGGGCATCAGCTTATTCCACACGTCCGCGCGGTGCCCGGCGTGAAGATTACCACATTGTGCGACGTGGACCCGTCGTTCATTGCGCGGGAGGCGCAGGCCTTCAAGGACCGCGGAGAAAACGTGGCCGCCCGGACGGACCTGCGGCGCGTGCTGGAAGACAAGGAGATCGATGCGGTGGTGGTGGCCATGCCCAACCATTGGCACGCCCTGGCGACAGTCTGGGCCTGCCAGGCCGGCAAGGATGTGTACGTGGAGAAGCCTTTTTCCCACGACATTTGGGAGGGCAAGCAAGCGGTGGCGGCCGCGCGCAAATACGACCGCATGGTGCAAGTGGGGATGCAGAACCGGTCCAGCGAGCTAGTTGCGTCCATTGCCGAAGGGGTCCGCAATCTGGGTCCGCTCCGCTACGTCCATGCGCTGGTGTATCGGCCACGCATGGGCATTGGCCGAGTGACGGCGCCGACCCCCATTCCCGACACGATAGACTACGACTTGTGGTGCGGGCCCGCGCGCAAGAGGCCGCTGATGCGCAAGCAATTGAACTACGAATGGCATTGGTTTTGGGATACCGGCAATGGGGAAATGGGCAACAACGGCATCCACATCATTGACCTTTGCCGCTGGCTGATGGGGCAGGAGCATCCGGCGCCGCGGGCCCTGAGCATCGGAGGCCGGTTTGCCTTTAAGGATTGCGGAGAAACCCCTAACACGCAGATCGCGCTCTTTGATTACCAGCCGGCGCCTTTGATCTGCGAGATCCGCAACGTGAAGGCCCCCTCGAGTCCAGAGGGGATTGGAAAGTACCGCGGCTTGCAAAGCGGCATGATTATTGACTGCGAAGGGGGTTGCTTCGCCGGCGACGCCACCGGCGGAACGTTTTTTGACAAGCAAGGCAAAGAGATCAAAGAGATCAAGCCTGGCTATTTCGGGGATGCCGAGGCGCTGGTGACGCGACACATGGCCAATTTCTTTGCAGCGGTGCGCAGGCGCAAGAGGGACGAACTGCGCGCTGAATCCCTCATTGGCTATCGCTCGGTCGTCTGCTGTCACATGGCCAATATGTCGCATCGTCTGGGGAACCTCGAGCCGGCGGAAGCAATCGCGGAATCAATTAGATCGAGCAGCGATTTATCGGACGCCTTCGAGCGCTGCCGCGGCTATCTGCGCGACAACGATGTGGACTTGAGGGCAACTCCAGCGACCCTGGGGTCCTGGCTCGCTTTCGACGCGCAGCAAGAACGTTTCACCGGGGATTTCGCGGAAAAGGCAAATGCCTTGGCGCGCCGCCGCTATCGGGCACCGTATGTCGTGCCTGAGATTGTGTGACGGGGGATTGCTTCATGATTTCGGCGTGCTGACCCAGGCTACTTTGTTTTTTCCTGGGTCCGCATGGTCAGCAGCCAATCACCGGGGCCTGGCGGTGGGAATTGGCAGGTCGAGCCGGACACCACCGCAACCGCCGGGCCGCTTCCGCTGGTGCGCGGATTGAACCATCGGATTTGGGGCGAGGGGGGCATCGCATCCTGAGAGACGCGGAGCGCGCGCCCCTCCGGCACATAAACCAGGACCAGGTCCTTTGCTCCAGTGGATGCCACTGCGGTGCCGGCAGCCACCGCTTCATCGCCCGACGGCGAGATCAGCAGTTTTTCGTTCGGACGCAATTGAGAGAAATCGAGTGAGTTGAAGACGCGCCCGAGATAGCCCATCTGTTTTGCTGCCGGCATAAAAAGGGACCTCTGCCAGAGCGGCAGCCTGGCGCCGGGGGTTTTTGTCTGGTCCGTGGTGGCATCCCAATCCACGACGCCGGCGCCGCCGTAGGAGACGCCTGCCGCAGGCGCCAGGAGCACCCCCCAATAGGCCGCCTGGCGCACTGCTTCAGCGCTATAGCGGCCCCCGGAGTTGTCGCTGGTTTTGAGCGCATTCTCATAGGGAGTAAACCCAATCAGTGGACGCGCCGGTTCTTTCGTCGATTCCGCCGCAAAGGCCTGCCTTTGCTCAGGCCCGCCCTTTGGACCCGCAGTCTGCAAACCCAGGGCATCCACCCAATCTTCGCTGCGGAAGGTCTCCAATACCCCGGGGGCCAGGCCCGCGTTGACAATCACCGGCGCGTGAAGCGCGCCCCCAAATACCGCGCGTCCGATTTTTCTCCAACGCTCGGCGAGTTTCTCCGGGTTATCGCCGGGAAATTCCAACAGCCACGCGATTGGGTCGGTGCCCCAGCGGGCAACCATATAGCGCAAAACGAGGACCGCTTGGTCCTGCTTGAGTTGGGCCTTGGAGGTGTCGGTCTCCCACAATGGCACGATGGCGCTCAACAGGTCTGCGCGCCGCAGGGTCTCGAGCTTCGCATCGAGTCGCTTAAAAAATTCGGGGTTAACTCCGATCCGATCTGGAAAGCCGGTCAGGGCCGATTCGCCTTTTTGGTCGTCGCCCGGCGCGGCTGCGCATTGGGTTACGGAATAACCCTGGGACTGGCGCACCGCCGCATACAACTCCCAGTCCGGGGGGGTTGAGAGGCGGGCGCCGCTCAGGGCCGTGTCGCCCAGCCAGAAGAACGGGGTCCCATCGGCATGCTCGAAATGCCTGCGGTCGCGGGCAACGCGCACCGGGCCGTGCTGTTGAAAGCGGCCTTCGCCGACAATCGTCGTGCACAGGAATTCGCCTTGCTGGCCGTTCAAGCCGCGATTGGCCGAATCCGAACAGGAGGTGTTATAGGTCCAGCGCCCGGGTTGGTCCGGGTTGAAACGCACCCGCCAGGTTCTGGCGCCGTCCCAAAAGCCCTCGATTTGGGTCTTTGTCCCCAGTGGCGAGTTGAAGACCACTTTGAGGGTGGCTTCCTGGAGCGGGTTGGTGTAGGTGACAGCGCTTTTGAACTCGGTTTCAAAGCGTTCCCACTTGGGGACCACCCGCATCTTGCGCGATTTCTCCTGCCCGAAAAGCGGGCCGGTTGTGACGCAGAGCAACACCATAGTCCCAAGCAAAATCCCTCGGCTCAGGGGCTTCAAACATTTCCCGGTATGAAGTCGCTGTCCGTTTTTGAGGTTCTTCATGTTCAATCCCTTTCCTTACGTCCGAATGGCATGAGACAAAAAAAGGGAGACAATGTCAAAGTGGGATTTGGGATAACGGTTGGAGACACATCATCCAGCCCTCCGAACGGGAAGATTGAACCACGGAGACACAGAGGGTCGGAGGGGAGGCAACGCTGCAACGATCTGGATAGCCGGGCCGAAATTGCTGTGCCAAAAACACCGTGTGAAGGTGGAGCCGGTGGAGGCCAACACGCTTATGGCGGACAGGTCAATCAGATGATAGCTGATTTTGGATTCCGAGAAAAAGGCAGCCAATTGCTGATCAATGAGTAAATGCAAAATATCCCAGTCGCCCAGACGCAAATGGGCGCCAGCCAGCGGTCCGGAGGCCGGGAACCATATTGGCTCAATTGGAGGTCTCCCCCCAGAATCTCGCCGTCACCAGGAAAGCCCGCTCTTTCAAGTTCCACCCCAGTCCGATCAACCAGTTGTGAAATGCCGGAGCTGGCAACCCTGAAAATGGGAATGCCATATTCAGCGGCGCGGACGGGAGCGACGCGCGCGTGCAATTGATGTTGTCGAAGGCCCCAATCCGCAGCGTCCATTGTTGGAACAATAATTGCCTGTGCTCCCAAGCGGACTAACCCATCCGTCACGCGGGTGTAGCTCAGGTCGTAACAAACACAGAGGCCAATGCGGCCCCAGGGTGAATCCCACAGTGTCTGGCTCTGAGCCGGCAAACCGTCTTTAAAGAATTGGATAGGGACGCTCTTGGCCTGCTGGAAGACAATCTCCCCACTTGGGCCGACAACAAAGGCAGTATCATAGAAGTTGCCGTCCGAAGTTGGGTCCTTTCCTCCAACAATGAGATAGCGCCGGTGGTCTCGGCACCAAGCCTTCACCTTTTCAGGGACGGGATCCGTGAAGGTGTACTCGCTCAGAACCAGAAGTTGAGCCTCCGGCGTTTTTTCGATCACTTTTCCCAATTCGAGCATCACTTCATTCTCTGTGGGGAACTCCATTTGCGCCCCGGCAACAGCAACTGTTTTCGCAACCGGCTCATCTGTTCTCGCACGTATTTGCCGCGACCCCAGAAGCAGGGCTGTTCCGAGCAGAATCGACAGAGCAATCGCCATCGGGCGGATGTAAACCAGGCGGAAATCGGCGGCGGCGCTTGCGATAGCCGCGGCCACAAACCCGATTCCATACATCCCGAGGATATGAAATAAAGGCATCGGCATATTGTCCGCGAATGCGTAACCGACATTGAGCCACGAGAACCGCAGGTAGTACAACTCACTGCGAAAGTATTCCAATCCGGTCCAGAGCACCGGCACTAGCAGCGGTGTCCATGGGGCAAATCGAATCCGGCACCAGCGGGCAAGCGCGACGAACAAGCCTATCCAGAACCCCAGCACGAGCCACAACACGATGGCGCCGGGACCAAAGATAGTCCAAAAACAGTAAAGCTGCGGCACTGCCGTGAGGACTCCGGTTGCCAATCCCAAATAGAATGCTTGCCGGGCGGTAGGCAAGCGCGCCATGCGGACCAGGCAAAACAGATAGACCACAATCAGAACACTGAGGAAACGTGAACTGTAGGCCAGGTAGAAAGTGGTGATTGCCCCAATCGAATACAGGAAACCGGCCCATTGCGAAATTGAGCGATTTGACTGAGCGCCCGAGGCACGGGTTGGGCCTGATTCTTGTTGGGTTGCCACTGTTAGGAGTCAGTCAATCGCAGGGCCTGAGAATGGAGATTGTGTGCGAACTTTGCCCTCATTCGCGTCCATCTGCGTTCATTCGCGGTTTAGAATCCTGCCGGGAGGCGGTGTATTCGTATATCTGGCGGGTCGTCAGGTTCCAGGCATCGGCGTCTTCGAGCCATTCGCTGTACCAGGCGATGGCGTGCTCGACCGCTTGATCGAATTGCCAGGCCGGTCTCCAACCCAGTTCCTGACGGGCCTTGTCACAGTTGAGGTGAAGGAAATGTGCCTCATGGGGCTGGGTCCCCGCGGACGTGCCCATGACAGGCTTGCCACTTCCCCAAACCCCAAGCGCCTTCTCGACCAACTCACGCACCGTCCGATTGGATTCTTTGTCCGGCCCGAAATTCCACGCGCCCGAGTATTGATTGCCGGCGTCGAACAACCGCTGCGCTAAAAGCAAATACCCGCTCAGCGGTTCGAGGACATGCTGCCAGGGACGAGTGGCCTGCGGATTGCGCACCTGCACCGGCTCCTGTTTTTCCAGCGCCCGAATGCAGTCGGGCACGATGCGGTCCAGTGCCCAATCGCCGCCCCCAATGACGTTGCCCCCACGAGCCGAGGCAGCGGCGAAGCCTGGCCGCTGCGCAAAGAAGGATTCCAAATACGAACTGAACACCAGCTCGGCGCAGCCCTTCGAGGCGCTGTAAGGATCGCGTCCCCCCAGTTCATCGTTCTCGCGATAGCCCCAGACCCATTCCCGATTCCGATAACATTTATCCGAGGTGATATAAACCAGGGCTCGAACAGACGAACAATGGCGCACCCCTTCCAGGACGTTGACACTCCCCCCGACGTTTGTGTCGAAGGTCAGTTTGGGTTGCGCGTAAGAGAGCCGGACCAGGGGCTGGGCCGCCAAGTGAAAGACAATGTCCGGTTCAGCTTGTGCCAAAGCCATTTGGAGCGGGGCCAACTCCCGGATGTCGCCAACAACATGGCGCACCCTGTTTTGAAGTCCGAGAACCGTGAAATGGTCGCGCTCGGTTTGAGGAGGCAGGGCGAAGCCGGTGACCTTGGCGCCCAACTCCAGCAGCCAGGCAGCGAGCCACGAGCCCTTAAAACCCGTGTGGCCGGTGATAAAGACCTTCTTGCCTTTGAAGAACCTGTTGAACATTCAGGCCGCAGTTTTCACCTGCCCAATAAACAGAAGGGCTCCGGGCGATTCAAGAAGAAAGGTGGCCACTGCGCGGACTCTCGCGGGGTGTGATTAAATGTTTCCGGCAGAGGGTAAGTGCGGACCTTTCGGGTGCGCCCGTCCCGAGCGCGGCAATGTTGGCATATTGAGGAGTCCCTAACCTGAACTACATCTTTAATCTGCCAATGCTCAAATCGATTTCCTGCTGGCACAATTGAGTTGCCATGCGGTAAGCTTGTCCTGGCTTTCGAGCAATGCTTATGAATGAAATCTCCAGGCGGGAATTCGTGCAGAAAACGGCCATCGGTTCCGGCGCAGCCGGATTGCTTGTCGCGAGTGCGGCCAGGCTGGCGGCTAATCCGTTGGGCCTGCCCATCGGCAGCCAGGTCTGGCCGCTCCGTCCGATGCTCAAAGACTTCCCTGCCTTTGCAAAGCGGATTGCCGCAATCGGAGTCACTCGGCTCGAATTGTGTTCCCCAATCGGCTACGGGGCCGAGTTCGCGTCATTGGCCAACGCCAAAGAGGTAAAAACCATTCTGGACGAACACGGCCTGAAATCCGAGAGTTCCCATTTTACTCTGGGCGAATTGCGGCACAGCCAGCAGAAGAGCATCGAGTGGGCTAAAGAGATTGGCATTACCCAGATGATTACCGCCAGCCTGGGCGACGGGAACGGCGGAGACCACCCAACGCCCGACCAGGTGCAAAGGGCGGCGGAGGAATACAACCGTATCGCCGACGTGGCGCAACAGGCCGGCATGCAGCAGGGCCTGCACAACGAAGGGTTCGAACTCTCGATGGTCGAGGGCAGGCGCACCTACGACCGATTGTTCGACCTGCTGGACCCCAAGCTGGTTAAATTCCAGTTCCAGATGTCCACCATCACTGCCGGTCTGGTTGCCGCTGATTATTTCCTGCGGTTCCCTGGCCGGTTTTTCTCAATGCATCTGCAGGACGTGGACATGAACGGCGCCGGGCGGCACCCGCAGGTCCCCCTGGGCCAAGGCAGCATTGACTGGGTAAAGACCTTCACCGCTGCGAAAGCCGGCGGGGTAAAGAACTACTTCGTCGAGCAAACCTGGGAGCTGACCCAACCGAGTGTCGCGTACCTCAAGACACTCACCGTTTGATTCACAAACGGTCATTTCATCAACTCTTCTGCAATCTGCACCGCATTGAGCGCTGCCCCCTTGAGGAGTTGATCGCCGGAAACCCAAAAGCTCAGGCCGTTGTCCATGGCGCAATCCGCGCGCAGGCGGCCTACGGCGCAATCGTATTGCTCTGCCTGGTCGAGGGGCAAAGGATATTGGCTCTTCGCCGGTTCATCCAGGACCTTCAACCCCGGCGCTTTCGCAAGGACCTGACGGGCGGCTTCTACTGAGCAGGGCCTTTCGAATTCGGCGCTCACCGCGACGCAATGGGCGCGGTACACCGGCACGCGGACGCACGTCACGCTGGCGCGGAAGGCCGGGTGGTGCATGATCTTGCGTCCTTCGTTTTCCATTTTCATTTCCTCCTTGGTGTAACCGGAAGGCAGGAACGAATCCACCTGGGGCAGGACATTAAAGGCAATCTGGTGCGGATAAACTTCGCGAGTGACCGGTTGGCCGTTCACCACTTGGCCCACCTGCCGTTTGAGTTCGGCGATGGCTTTGGCCCCGGTGCCCGACACCGCCTGATAGCTCGAAGCAAAAATGCGTTTGCAACCGAATGCCTGGTGCAGCGGGTAGAGGGCCATCAATGTAATTGCGGTTGTGCAGTTCGGATTGGCAATGATGCCGTGATGCCACCGCACGTCCGAGCCATTGATCTCGGGGATGACCAGCGGCACCTGGTCGTCCATTCGGAAGGCGCTCGAATTATCTATCACCACGCAGCCGGCCCTCACAGCCAGGGGCGCGAACTCTTTGGAAATGCTTCCCCCGGCGCTGAATAGGGCTATCTCGACCCCCTCGAATGAGGTCGCGGTCACCTCCTTGACCGCGACTTCCTGGCCGCGGAACGGAAGCTTCTTGCCGGCAGAACGGGCTGAAGCGAGCAAGGTCAACTCCCCAACCGGGAACTGGCGCTTCTCGAGGGTCTTCACCATCTCGACGCCCACGGCTCCCGTGGCGCCGACCACGGCCACATGCGGTCTTCGGTTCATAAAGGGCCGCGAATATAGCCGCAGGACACGGGAAATGTCAATGCAAGGGCAACTTCAAAACAGGTGGCGTCAAAGATAGATGGCATGAATGCTGGCGGACGCGCAACAAAGCTGCTACGTCCACCAGCAAATGAATAGACACAAGAAAACTTGGGTCTGTGGCAGAATTTGTGGGCCAAAATGGCGCTACGGCCCGTGCCCGAGTCGTCTTCGGACTGGGACGAGTTGGCACACCCCGCGCTGGTGCGTGCAACCCTTGGTTTCACATATGCTTGCGGCAACCGACCTACTCCCATGAACAATCCAATCCGCTCCTTACATGCGTATAGGTTGTGCGGTTCTCTTCTACTGCTGACGCTCACGATCCACGTGTTCGCCGACCTGATAGGGCCCTCGCCGAACCCGTGGCGAGCTACCCCTTACAAAGACGAGGTAGTCAAACTAATAGTGCAGGAAGCTAATCAGGTGGCCGCCGCGCTGCACCTGCCTGAACATCTACCAATCACCGAGTCTTTGCTCGTGGAAAGGTTTATCCCTTCCCGAAGTTTCGCAGATCGAATGGGCGGTCGGTTGGGGACCGTCAGTACCTGGAATTTCGAGTACTGCGCCTCTGTTGGGCGAAAGCTCAGCTATGTGATTAGCAGGAGCCAAGAGGCCGATGCCTACAAGTGGGGGCAAACAGTTAGCGCTCAGACGTGGCACGTTCTTTCGCTTTGAATTCCGCTCATGGCGCGGCCCTTACGCATCCAATGGCCCGGCGGACGCTATCACGTGACCGCTCGGGGCAACGAGCGCAAACCCATTTACCGGCAGGAGACAGACCGGCGGCACTTTCTGACGCTCCTGTCCGAAACGACCGAGCGGTTCGGCGTCCGAGTCCACGCCTACGTTCTGATGGATAACCATTTTCATTTAATGCTCGAGACCCCCGAGGCCAACCTGAGCCGGGCGATGCAATGGCTCAACGTGAGTTATTGCGTGTGGTTTAACCGCAAGCATGATCGCGCCGGCCACCTGCTTCAAGGGCGCTTCAAAGCGGTGCTGGTCCAGGATGACGCCGGTTGGCAGGAAGTGGCCCAATACGTTCACCTCAACCCGGTGCGAGTGGGCGGTCTGGGCCTGAACAAGTCTCAGCGGGCTGGTGCGCGAGCGGGGGCCATCCGGGCTCCGAGGGCTGAGCTTGTGGCGGAGCGTTTGCGGCAGTTGCGCGAGTTTCGCTGGAGCTCCTACCGCGCCTACGCCGGGTATGGCAGCGGGGTTCCCTGGCTGTGGCGCCAGCCATTGGACCGCCTGTGCGGCGGCAGAACCCAGACCGAGAGGCGCGCGGCCTTCAGGGCGTACACCGAGCAACCGCTGCGTCAGGGCGCC
>DASYZB010000081.1 GCA_035946615.1 Verrucomicrobiia bacterium | reverse complement strand
GGCAGCTTCAGATATCTGGGGCGGCCAGAACAGGCGTTTTTCCCCGGCTTCATCTGAAACTGTGGGACAGCCAAACGCACCCAGCCAACGCAATCTCTACCGTTGCGGAAAATGAGCTGAAATTCTTAAAGTCGACCCGCCGTAGGTTCTTCAGATCCTTCGGAAAACCGAAGGTTCACGCTCGAATTTTGTCGCTTGTGGGATGCCAGTGCGTTGATTTCTACTCCCACCCACACCCCCAAATAGACCGCTTCCAGTACTGGGAGCTCCGCATCATCTGGCTCATGCTCCGCGGCGAGTGCGTCCGCATCCCCATCTTCCAGGACGGTGCCACCGCCGCCTTCAAAGCCCCAGGCGCCAAACTAAAAAATGTTCTCATCCTCGACCCATCTCAGTTCCAGCACATCGTCGAAAACCACGACATCATCGGCTGGCGCTACACCGGTCTCGGCCCCCAGGCCCCCATCGAGTCCCAAATCTTTCTTCCGGAGGAAGTCTGGTTCGAAAAACTCCCCAACCCTTTCGACTTCTGGCGCGGCATGCCCCCACTCTATGCCGCCACCCTACCCGCCCAGACCGATTTCGCCGCAGCCAGCTTCATGAAGGGCCTCATGGAAAACAATGCCGACCTCGGTGTCATCATTCGCACCGAACAGCAACTCACTGACACCCAGCAGCAGCAAGTCCTCGCCCATCTCAACCAGCGCAAACGCCGCGCCGGTATCGCCGACAAACCTCTCCTCCTCTGGGGCGGCGCTGAAATAGTAAAACCCACCCTCTCCAGCGCCGACCTCCAATTCCTCGAAAACCGCAAATTCTCTCGCGCCGAAATCTGTGCGGCGTTCGGTGTCCCAGAAGAAATCGTCACCATCACCGACAACGCCAAATACGATGTTATGGTCGGCTCCCGCCAGAACTTCATCGAGAACCGCGTGGCCCCTCTCTGCACCCGCCTCGAAGCCGCCGAGGACATCACCGTCAAAACCATCGACCCCAGCGCCACCGGCTGGTTCGACATCGACAGCCTCCCCATCATGCAGCAAGCCCGCCGCACCCGCCTCATCACCGCCAAAACCGGTTTCGACATGGGCATCCCCTTCAACGAACTCAATCGCGTACTCGATCTAGGCTTCAAACCCCTCCCCTGGGGCAACGCCGGCTTCCTTCCCCGCACCCTCCAAAAAGCCGGCGAAAACCAAAACCTCTGACCCCATCTGCCATCTGCTATCGGCTGTCGGCTATTTCCCATCGTCTATTCCCAAAATCCCATGTGCCCTCCTCTCCACACCTCCGGCCCTGTCCCGCGCGCCAGCGTCTTGGACTGCGGCAGTCCTCTGCCGCTTTCTCCCCAAAATGCAACCCTATTCAGCCCCGAAAAAATTCGTGCTAATTCGTGAAATTCGTGTCTCCCCCTGCCCTCTCCCCAATCGAAAATCAAACTTCAAAAATCCATGCTCCCCCTCCGTTCCACCCTCCAAGTCGAAGTCCATGCTCCCCAAACCGATCCAATCGAAAATCAAAAATCTGAAATCAAAAATCCGCAAAATCCCACCCTGGACTTCACCTCCTCTGATGCCACCCTCGATCGTTTCGGCGAAATCATCACCCCCTCCGGCTGGCGCCTCGACTCCTATCGCCGCAACCCCGTTTTCCAAAACGCCCACCAATACGGCGACGTCATCTTCACCCTCGGCAAAGCCCTCATCACCGAAGTCCGCGCCCTCGCTGGTCGCCAGGTCCTCTTCCAGCGCATCCAATTCGCCACCGACGCCAACCCCATGGCCAAGATCGCGCACGCCCTGTACGCCGGCGGCTTTCTTCACGGTGTCTCCGTCGGCTTCATTCCCATCCGCTGGGAAGACCCCACCGCCACCTCCCCCCGCAAACACCTCGAGCAAGAGTTGGTCGAAGTTTCCGCCGTCGCCATCCCCGCCAACCCCAACGCCCTGGCCCTCGCCCTCAAATCCGGCGCCCTCGAAAAATCCGACATCCAAACCACCCTCGATCTCCTCCATCAATCCCTCGCCATCGCCAAAACCACATCTCCCATACCTCCCATTATTCCCACTTCCCCGGCTTTGCTCCTGTCTCGCCAAATCCGCGATCTCCTCAAACATCTCTAGTCACAAAAATCCAACAACCAAATGCAAACTGAAACCCAAACTCTCGACCAAATCACCACCCTCACCGCCGACCTCGGCGCCATCAAAACCGATCTCGGTACCCTGCTTGGCCTCAAATCCACCCTGGCAACACTCCAGGCCGCCCAAGCTGACCTTGCTCTGCAACTAGGCAACTTCCGGACCGCCACCGTAGCCAAATTCGGCTCAGCAGCCCCACATCGCACCCGCCCCATCGGCGGCGTCACCGACGAATGCGCCGCCCAAGTCGCTTCCCAATTCATCCTCCACTGCGAACGCAGCGGCGCCATCGATGCCCTCTGTTCCGCACCGGCAACCCAGCGCGACACCCTCCTCAACTTCGCCCGCAACACCCTCAACCTCTCAACCAAAGCCGCCCTGACCACCACCGATATCCCACTCCCAGCTCAGTACGGCAACGAAATCCGCGAACTCATCTCGGACTTCGGTGTCGTTCGCCGCCGTATGTCCCCCTACCCAATCGGCACCGGCACCTGTCGCCCAGTCAGAATGGGGACCAGGCCGGCGTTCGGCTCCATCGCCATCTCAGCCGCCTTCGCCGAAAAATCGCCCACCGTCACTCTAGCTTCACTCGAATCCCACAAGATCGGCGGCGTAATCCGGCTCCCCCGCGAAATCGACGAGCAAGCTGTCATCCCCATCGGCCGATTCCTCACACGCTACGCCGCCGTCGAATTCGCCAGGGCCGAAGACACCTGGGGCTTCCTCGCCGACGGCACCCCCGAAACCTACGAAAACGTCGAAGGCATCGCCACAATCGCAAAGGATAAAGGCCATGTCGTCACCCTGGCCGCCGGCAAGACCAAACCCAGCGATGCCACCCTCGACGACTTCCGCCTCCTCCGCACCAAGGTCAACAAAGCCGCTCTCAATGGCCGCCTTTCGGCCTACTACCTGGATACCACCTGGGAAACCCACCTCGGCTCCTTTAACACCCAAGCCGAACCCCACATCTATCAGCGCCTCCCAGACGGCAGCGCCATCCTCGACGGCTATCCAATCGTCTGGACCGATGTCCTCCAACCATTCGACACCCTCGCCGCTGCTGGCAAAACCATCGCCGTCTTCGGAGCCCTCTCCTTCTGGTGGATGGGCGAGCACGGCACCCCGCGCATCGACACCTCCACCCACATCTGGTTCAGCAACGACCAGCTCGCCGTCCGCTTCATCGAAGAAATTGACTTCGACTACTGCGCCGAAGACGCCACCGCCGCACTCCTCACCGCCGCTGCAGCATAGTCCCTGCCCGCTCCCAGCATGCCTCCGGCCCCACCCACCGCGCCAGCGTCTGGGACTGCGGCAGCCCTCTGCCGCTTTTGGATGTCCTTCCACTCCCACCACTCGCTCCCGCCCCCCCTTTCTGGTCGGGGGGGCGGCACGAGTCACCGTCCTCTCAAATCTGAAATTCTAAAAACTCCGCCCCTGCGCCTTCGCGTCTTCGCCTCTCTGCGTTAAAACACGTCATGCTCACCCAACTCAGCACAGTCAAATCGCGCCTCTCGATCCTCGACTCCGACACCAGCCAAGACGCCATCCTGACCAACGCCCTCAAGGCCGTCTCCGCCCGTTTCGACCACGAAACCAACCGCACCCTCGCCCGCACCGAGAACGCCACCCACGAATTCGATCCCACCGACACCGAACTCTCCCCACCCTGCTACCCCATCGAATCCGTCTCCAAATTCGAAACCAAATCCTCCGAATCCGAAGGATGGCTCGACCAGCCCGGCATCGATTACCTCATCCGCCGTGCCTGCATCATCTCCCTTCAGCCTTTAGCCCTTAGCCCTCAGCCTTCCCTCGCCCGCGTCACCTACACCGGCGGCTACCTGCTCCCCGGCTCCCCGCCGCCCGATCCCCCGGTGGCCGCCTGCCAAGGCCTCCCCGATGACCTCGAACAAGCCGCCGTCGAACAAGTGATCTATTGGTTCCAAACCAAAGAAAAACTCGGCCTTAAAGTTTCCTGGCCCACCGGCGTTGAATACAAACAATTCTCACTGCTCCCCCTCCTCCCCGATGTCTCCCAAACCCTCGCCCACTACCGCCGCTGGGCACTCTAGACTCCATACTGCCTATCCGCTTCGCAGTCGCACCTTAACGGGGACGGTGGGGAGGCTTGGCTCATGTGCTTGCCGGAACGGCACCCCGAGCCAGAGGGTTGATTAGGATGCTGCTTACAGCCGGCGTTTTTGGGCCAGGACGGCAACGACGATGATGGCGCCAGTGAGCATCAAGCGGCTGGCCTCCGGGACGGCATTGATGCTCAGGATTTTTTCCAGGTAGCCGATGGTCAACGTACCCAATAAAGTCAGCCCGAGCCCCCCTCGGCCACCGGCCAGGGTGGTGCCGCCGATGACCACGATGGCGATCGCTGTCAATTCATAACCGATGCCTGCCTCGGGGTCGCCCTGCTGTTCCTGGGCTGCCTGGCAGATGCCGGCCACGCCGGCAAAAAGGCCGCTGGCCGCATACGCCAGGATTTTAGCAAAGTTCACCCGCACACCCGATAACCTGGCGGCCTGCTCGTTGCCGCCAATGGCATAGAGTTGGCGGCCCACATAATGGCGCGAGAGCACAATCCAGGCGAGCACTGCGCACACCAGGAAAATGACAGTCACCACCGAGACATGGCCGCCCAGGATGCGGTTGTCAATCAACTCGAAAATGCGAGGCACGGGAACTGATTGATAGCTGCCGTTGGGCATTTGGACAATGGTCGAGACTTTCATGCCGCCGGAGATGGTTTTGGCCAGGCCCCGGGCGAAGACCATCATCGCCAGCGTCGCGATGAACGGCTGGATGCCGAACCAGGCGGTAATGCCGCCGGAAACGGCGCCGCAGGCCAGCGCCAGCAGCAGACAAACCGGCACCGAAATCCAGGGCGTCCAGCCCCAATGAATCGTGGTGAGGGAAAAGGCTACAGCGACAAGGGCCAGGATACTGCCGACGGCCAGGTCAATGCCACCGCTGATGATGACCAAAGTCATGCCGCAGGCGAGGATGCCGAACACGGAGGCCTGGCGCAGCGCGTCCCGATGGGTGCCAATCTTGAAAAATGCCCCTTGCGCGTTGAAAATACAGCCAATTACCAGGATGAAGATGAGGGCGACCAGGGCGCGTGTAGCCGGGATGCTCCAGAGCCTGGCCAGCGGGCCGCTTTGCGAAGCAGCTTTTGCGGGATTGGCGGGCGCGGCAGCCTTCTCCTGGGAGACTTCAGTCATGCGTTCTGCAGGGCCAACAGGTTCAAAGGCCGCTCTCGAAATTGTATTTGCCCGAACCGACCGACAACACCACGCGTCCGTTATCGAGTCGTTCGAACTTCACACCTCGGGCGCGGGCAACGGGGCGCCCGTGCTCTTTGACCGCGTCCAGGCCGGCGGCGGGCACATAGACAGTAGCGGTTGCATTCGCCGGCACAGTGATGTCCCAATGGAACGAGCGCGCGGAGCGTTTCCATTGGCTGGCAATCATGCCGAAAGGCGACTGGTGGGTTGCGCGGACGAATTTGAGGTCCCCTACCGGCTCGGGCCGCATCACGATGTGCTTGAACCCGGGCTGAGCCGGATCGGGTTTGATTCCAGCCAGGTCTTCGTAAAGCCAGATGGCCAAATCGCCCACCAGCATGACGTGATTGCCCGAGTTCATCGCAGGGTCTGCGGTGTCGCCGTTCCACAGCTCCCAAACCGTTGTAGCCCCCTTTTCAACCATGTACCCCCAGCTTGGGTAAGTCCGTTGGGTGGCGATTTCAAAGCCAACGTCCGGACGCCCGTTGTCCGTGAGCGCGCGCATCAACCATTGGCCGCCGATGAGGCCGGTCCCGATATGGCCGTCGCTCTCCTGGTTAATCTTATCGAGCAGATGCTGAAAAATACGGGCGCGCTGGGCTTCCGGGGTAAGGCCGAAAGCCAGCGACAACACGCACGAGGTTTGAGTGCCGTTATCATATTGGCCGGCATCCTGATTCAGAAACCTCTCGTTGAAGGCCCTTTTGAGCGTGGCCGCCAGGTCCAGGAAGCGCCGGCTATCGTCACTTTTGCCGAGTTGTTTGGCGTAGCCGGCCATGAGGAGAGCGTCTTCATAGAAGTAAGCGGTGGCCAGAAGCGCGGTATTGGTTTTGCGCTTGGGGTCTTTGGAGTGAATCAGTTTGGGGTCTTCGGGCGGAACGCACCAGTCGCCATAGGAATCGCGCGAGATGATGCCGTTTTTGGCGAAGCCGGCCATGTAATCCATCCATTTCCTGGCGCTGTCATAATGCTGCGCGATGATGCGCCTATCGCCAAATTGGTCCCGGAGCGCGCTGGGGATAATCACCGTGCTGCTGGGCCAGGTCACATTATCCGAGTAGATTGGCCAATAAGCCGGGCACACATCCGGGACACTCCCGCTGTCCTTTTGGGCATCGGCCATATCCTCGAGCCACTTGCCATAGAGAGCGGCGGTATTGAACAGGTAGGTTTCGCCTTTGGATTCAGCGGACCGATCGCCCAGCCAGCCCTGCCGTTCGTCCCGCTGCGGGCAATCGGTCGGAATGCTGCGGTAGTTGCCCTGCACCCCCCAAAGGATATTATGATAAATCCGGTTCAACAGCTCATCCGAGCAGGAGAAATCCCCGGCGCTTTCCAGGTCGTCACGGACCACCCGACCCTCGATTGCCGACAAAGACGCGTTGCCCGGGTAGCCTGTCACCTCTACGAACCGAAAACCGTGGTAGGTAAAGCGCGGCTCATAAACCTCCCTGCCGGCGCCTTTGAGGGTGTAGCGGTCGGTTGCTTTGGCCGAGCGCAGATTGGCCACGTAAAGGGAGCCATCCGGTTTGAGGGTTTCGGCGTGGCGCAACGAGACGGTGGTCCCGCGCGGGCCCGAAACATGCAGGCGGCACCAGCCGACCATGTTCTGGCCCATATCGAAGATAAATACCCCGGGCTGGAGTTGCGTGACCGAGACCGGATTCAGTGTCTGCATCACCCGAATGGGCTCAATCACCTGCGCGGCCAGTACTTTGGAAGGGGCATCTGCGATTTGCGCGTTGTCCCATTTCGAATCGTCAAAGCCGGGCTGGCTCCAGCCGGGCAATTCCATCCGCGCATCGTACTCTTCGCCGTCATATTCGTTATTGGCGCGGATTGGCCCGTTGGTAGTAAGCTTCCAGGTGCCGTCGCTGACCATGCTGGCAAGGGACCCGTCCTGGTACTCGATGCGCATTTCAAAGAGCAGTTTCGGAAAGCCAAACGTGCGGGTAGTCGTGGGCACCTTTCCCCGGGGCGCAAAGAAACGGCCATTGCCCAGCACGATGCCGGCTGCGTTGGGTCCGCGCTTCAGGAGCCCTGTGATATCGCGAGTCACATAAAAAACCCGCTTGTTGTACTCCGTCAGCCCAGGGGACAACACATCCGTTCCAACCTTTTGGCCGTTGAGATAAAACTCGGAAAGGCCGAGACCGGAGAAATAGACGGCCGCGCGGGCCACTGGCTTATCGAGCTGGAACTCCTTGCGCAACCAGCGGGCGGGGAGACGGCGGTCGTCGCTTTGGGCCACCTCGCCCCAGGGTTCCATGCCTGCAGGGCCAAGCTTCATGGCTGGCAGCCAGGTCGAGTCATCAAAGCCAGGCTCGAGCCAGCCGGCGAACTCCTCAGCCGAGCTTTGCCACTTCTCATCAGTCGGAACCACCAGCGGGTCGCCTTGGTCGAATTGGATGCGCAGCAAACCCAGGAAACCCGCCGGGCTCGGGACATCCCCCGTGTTTTTGACAAAGGCCGCCAGTGCGTTCTTTCCCGCGTGGATTTGGCTTGTGACATTGAACTCTTTTGCAACTTTGAAATCCGCGCCGGTCCCGACCTCCTTGCCATTGACGAAAGCGGTGAACTCATCATCGCCGGTTACCAACCAGGTGGCCGCTTTGATGGCGCGTCCGGCAGGCACATTGAAAACATGACGGAAATAGCGAGTGGCAACCGGGGCGGACTTTTCCGGGTGGCCTTCAGGAAACCAAATCCAGGAGGCCTCGCTCAACACCACGTTCGACAAGCCGCCATCGAGGCCAATCCATTGCCCATGCCATTCCGAAGCCGAGAGCAGACCCATGCTCCACCGGGCGGGTTGGCTCCAGCGCGAGATATTGCCCTCCTGGTCCCAGACCCGCACTTTCCAAAAACATTCCTGGCCCGAAGCCAGTGGCTGCCCGCCGTAGGAAACCTGGATCGACTCATCGGAATCGACTTTGCCCGAGTCCCACAAATCTCCATGGCCGGCTTGCAATTGGCTCAAACTGGCGGCGACCAGGATTTGATAAGCCCGCTGGCGTTCTCCACGAACCGAACGATTGTCGGGCAGAATAATCCAGCTCAGGCGAGGCTGGGGCGTGTCGATGCCCAGAGGGTCTTGCAGGTATTCACAGCGCAGTCCCTGGACCCGCGCGGCGTTGGCGGCTAGAACGCCAAGCATTCCAGCCAGCAGAATAATACGGAAGGCGCGCAGAGAAGGGTTAGTGATCATATACGGGGGGCCGTGGCATAAACTACAGCGAGGGACCCCTCTCCCCTTCGGAAGGGGAGAGGGAGAAGCATCGGCAGATTACGGATGTAGTTCATGTTAGGGAGTGCTCAGCAGGGCTCTTATTGTCTAGCCAACACCCGCATATTCCTCATCAGTTTTGAGATTCAACCCCATCAGGATATAATCGTGGGTGATGGCTTGCATGTCTTTTACGTAGCTCTCCAGCCGTACCAGATTGCTGAAACCCAGCAGGGCGAACATCTTCACCGCTGCCTCCTGTTCCCCGATGAACTCGGCCTCGACCTTCTCGAGGCCCCCAATGCGCGCCAGAGCCACTATCTCGCTGACCAATCCCCGCGCCAGGCCGCGTCCGCGGTTTTGCGGCAAGACCAGAACACTCACCCGGCCAATATGCCTTTTCCACCCGCCAAGCTGCTGATGGAGCGTTGCGACCCCCACGACCTTGCCTTCCGCTAAAGCCAGAAGCGGCAGGTTGCGGCCCAGATCGATATTCTGGCACCAGTCGCGAATCACCACCGGCTCCCTCACCCGGTGTTTGATAAACATCCGCTCGGATTCCGGAATCGCCATGAAGAATGTGTGCAGGGCCTTTTCGTCGTCTTTGCGCAATGGCCGAACGCGGCATCTCGAGCCGTCCTTGAGCTTTAGCTCCTTAGGATACTTTTGGAGTTCGAATTCGAGTGACATAGTTTTTTGTGGGTCCTCTGCCGCCCTATGTTGCACGAATTCCCGGCGAAGGCAAGCCACCGAACATGTGCTCAATTCTACCGCAAACTATCGAGTTCCGCCCTGGCTCCGAGGAGGTCAGGGGAGCAACGCAGGGCGAGGTCGAATTGTGTCCGGGCTTGTTTGATTTGCCCAAGGCTGAGCTGGGCCAGGCCGGCGAGGTAATGGGCTGAGGCGGATTGGGCGTCGGGCGTTCTGACGCTTGGACCAGTTCCAGAGATTCCATTTGATTTTTCGAAAGATTGCCCGGCCCTTTCAAGCAGGGATTTCAGGGCCCGCTCACCTTCGGATTGCCGGCCTAGCTTCAACTCAGCCAGTGCCTGGAAATATTCCTCGATTTGACTGCCGGCAAGGCCCCGCCGGGTTCTATGCTGGCCGTTGGTGTTTTCAGCAGCCGCCTCGTTCCAGAATTGGCGCGCCTTGGCTGTATTACCGGCCATGTCGCAAGCGAGGCCTTTCCAATAGGCCATCTCGGCAGTGCGTCCAATCTCCCGTTCACTGGGCAGATTCTCGGGGATATTCCCAGCCACCTCAAACTCGTCGAGAGCCACCTGAGGACGGTTGGCGCGAAGGGACTGGCGACCGCGCAAGAGATGCGCGTTGACCCAATGCTGCGCTACGTCAAGCGAGCCGCCTTCCCACACCGAGAACTTGCGCCCGGTCATAAACCGTATGGCAGCGTCGTATTGGCCGGAGAAGATTCTCAAACCAATTTCGCGAGACAAGGCGTCATCGCGTTTGGCGACGACCGAGTGGTTCTGTTGCAGCAAGGCCAGTCTTTTTTCCGGGGCCATTCCTGTCAGGGCGTAGAGCTCATCCAGTTCCTCGAACTGCATGGCGGTTCTGGAGGGAGCGGCGACGGCTTGTTCGAGTTCAGCAATAGCTGCGGGCAGATTGGCGGGGTGCTGGCGCCAATACGCGAGAGCTAAATTGCGGTGAACCATTGAAAAGCCGGGGTCCAGTTTGGCCGATTGCTTCCAGAGCCGAACCGCCTCGTCAGGCTGCCAGTCGAAAAGCAGGTTGCCCAAATAATAGGGGGCTCGGGGGTCTTGAGGATTCACCGCGATAGCGCGGCGCAACACGGGCAGCATCTCGACCTGGAAGGGAAAGACATAATCGGGCGGGGCGATTGCCGCTCGATGACGGTACTCCGCCGCCTGGCTCACATTGCCAAGGCGCTCGGCGAAATCGCCAAGGTAATACCACGCGAGGGGCGAAACGCGCTCCGGCTGCCGGGCGGTATTCACCATTTGCGTCAGGACCTCGATGCCGTCATGCCACAAACCGGCGTCCGCGTATTCAGCGGCAGTTTCCAATCCGGTGGCAGGGTGCTGAAGCAGGGTGGCATTCAAAAAGCTCGATGCCTTTTTGTCTCCAGCCAGCCAGCGTTCGGTGGCCAGGCGCACGTCCAAAGGATCGGTCTTTGCGGCCGCGGCATCGAGCAGAGCCAGGGCCTGTTTCGAGCGGCGGGCGTGGCGCAGCAGTGATGCCTTGAGGTTCAGCGCGCGAAGGTTCAGCGCGTTGAAATCCAGGGCGCGGTTCACGAATTCCATTCCCTTATCAAGGTCACCACGGCGCGTGGCAATCTCAGCCAGGGCAAAGTAGGCGGGGCCTTCCCAAGCGGCGCTCCAGGTGGCTTTGTAAAACGCATCGAAGGCCTCGTTAAACCGATCCTGTCCCTCGAGGGCAAGGCCAAGGTAGTAAGAGGCTTCCCCATCTTTGGGCGCGGTGTAATTGAAGGTCAGGCGTTCGAGGGCCTTTCGAAAAAGCTGCTCCGCCTCGGCAAAGCGGGCCTGCTTGAGCTTGCGAATTCCCAGGGCTGTGTTTACGCGCGAATCACCTGGGTCGCGGCGCAACGCCTCTTCCCAGTAGGGTTCGGGCTGGAGACCAGGGCTGTGGAACTGCTCGATGCGCTGCCCGGCCAGAAAGAGTTCTTCGACGCTTTTCATCTCCTCCGGCGGGGGCGGGCCGGTGACAGGTTCGGGCATCTTCTGCGGTTCAAGCCGCAAAGGTGAGTAAGAAACCAGCTCTTTGCCGGCAACCGAAAGCGAGGCGCGCAAATCGTGTTCGTCGATGCCCAGTGGAATCGAGAGGTGTTTAGTGTAAGGCCTGCCAGGGTCAATCGGCGTCGATTGTTCCAGCAGAATGGTATCGCCGGCTTTCAGGCGGACGGTTGCCGCTGGGTAAGCCGTCGTGGTGCAAAAACCGACGGTGACTGCGCCGTTTGTGGCTACGTCCAGATTGATGGCCGCATCGAGGTTCGCGTTCTTAACCCCGCCGATGCCGCGAAAGGGGTACCAGTACATCTTGAACGATTTGGTTTCATAAGGCTGCAGCCAACTGTAATCGGGCTGGTTATCCGAGTAGGCCCCCGCCATCAATTCGATATAAGGACCGTCGCTATCGGTCAGGATTTTTTCCCACATCCGCCCGCGCGGGCCGTTGCCCCACGTCCAGAATTTTTTCCCGGGAATGATATGGTGGTCCGCAACGCTCAGGATGCCCGCCTGCCGGCCATGATCGTACCCGGCAAAGAAATCATCCTGGTAATTCCAGGCGAACATCGAGTTGGCGGAGATGTGATTGGAGTACCAGCTTACATCGACCCCGCGCGTGAAGTCCGCGCCCGCATAGCGGGTGGTGGCCACCGGCCAGGTCGTGAATTCGCGCTTGCCATGAAATGTGACAAACCGCGTGCTGGGCGGATAAATGACCTGGTAATTCTCATTGACGCGCACCGCGACATTGGCAAAACAGAGCATGGTATTGACCAGCGGCGCGCGGTTCAAAATGCGAACTGAACATTCCAGGTACGACTTGCCTGGGCGCAAGGTGTAGCCCACGGCCCAACGCATGCGTTGGCGCAATTCCAATTCGCCGACCCAGATGGTCTTGCTGGCGTCGGGGTTGGATTCAATTCGGTACTGAACGGGCAGGAACGTTGTGGCGCGATGGTGATGGGGGATGTTCCACTCGATGCCGCCAGAAATCCAAGCGCCGATGAGCCCGATTAATGCGGGCTTAATCACGTGCTGCCGATAGATGAAATTGTAGCCGTTGCTCTTATCAATTGCCTCGAACAGGCGCCCGCCGATTTCGGGCAGCACCCCAATCCGCACATATTGGTTTTCGAGGTAAACGATTCGATAGACTTTGTTCGACTTGGTATTCGTCAACGAATCGTAAAGGGGATAGGGATAGACCCGCCCAGCGGCGCCCTGGGAGGACAGCCCGAAATAAAACATCGGATCGGGGTCCGGCGCCCCAGACAGATACGTGGGGATGACGATGTGCTGTTCGGAAACAGTCACCGCCACGCTGGCGGCGCAGAAAAAGCCAAGAAAGACCGCGCCAATCAGAAGGATTTTGAGACGCGCTGGATCGGTATTCATTTGGAGGGCCAAAATAGACCCTGCCGGCGATGCGAAGAAAGCAGAAAGCGGTAGTCAGACCGCGGGGAACCGCGCGGAGCGAGACACTAATTTCAAGAACCCAAGGCGGCCAGATGCCAATCTTGGCCAGAGACTCCTTACGCCTTCTCCTACAAAGGTTTGGAACTGACCTTGTGATTGGCCTTGGGGCAGAGGGAGAAGCATCGATAAGATGTAGTTCATGTTAAGGACACCTCAGTATATTGTCGGTAAATGGACGATTTGATGAGAGAACATGAGTTTGCCGCGGTGGCCCGGGTGAAACGCGCAGGCATGGGGATGGTTTGCTCCTTGTTGTTGGCGGGGTGCCCGCTGAGTGGATTGGCGGCCAGCAAACCGATGGAGCGCATCGTTATAGCCCCCGATTCGAAAGGGTTCATTCTGGCGGAGTCGAAGCGGCCATTTCATCCGTGGGGCTTTAATTACGGCAATCGCGGCCAATTAATGGAGGATTTCTGGATGGATGATTGGAAAACTTTCGCGGATGACTTTGAGAAAATGAAACGCCTGGGCGCCAATGTCGTCCGCGTCCATTTACAATACGGCAAGTTCATGGAGGCGCCCGGGAAGGCCAATGGCGTGGAGTTCGAACAGCTCTCGCGGATGCTGGGCGTGGCCGGGCAGAGTGGGCTTTATTTGGATATAACCGGCTTGGCTTGTTATCGCCCCGCCGATACTCCCGCATGGTATGATGCCATGGCTGAGTCGCAACGCTGGGCGGCGCAGTCGAATTTTTGGCACGAGGTTGCCCGGAGGTGCGCGGGCAGTCCGGCTGTGTTTTGCTACGATTTGATGAACGAACCGTTGTCGCCGGGCGCCAAACGGCAGCCAGGCCAATGGCGCTCGGGAAGCTCGCTGGGAGGGTATGACTTTCTTCAATTCATCACGCTGGACCCGGTAGGACGCGGGCGCGAGGACATCCCGGTCCAATGGATTCGCGCCATGGCGGCGGCGATTCGCTCCTGCGACCACCAGGCTCTCATCACGGTGGGCTTACTGCCCTGGACACAGCAGTGGGGGTTTTTATCCGGGTTCGTTCCTGTCAAGATTGCTCCCGAACTCGATTTTATCAGCGTTCATATTTATCCCGATTCCAAACGGCCTGCCGAAGCGATGGACGCGTTGCGCCGCTGCGCGGTGGGCAAGCCGGTTGTCATCGAGGAGACCTTTCCGCTGTCGTGCTCGGCTGCGGAGGAGGAGACCTTCCTGCGCGAATCTAAAGGAGCAGCGTGTGGCTGGCTGGGGCATTACGACGGGTTGACGCTCAAAGACTACGCCGCCCTAGAGCGCGCGGGCAAACTAACTCCCGGGCAAGGCATGTACAGGGCGTGGGAGGCGCTGTTCGTGAAGCTCAGACCGCAGGGCGGCTGAATTGGGGGCAGCACTAGTACTGGCCACAGAGGTTTCGAGACAGAGCGCCTCCTCTCCCTCGACCTCTCCTCCAGAGGGAATTGCTTTCCGACACATGTGACGAAACTTAGTTGCCAGTTTACTAGACCAATTCCTTGATCTTGTCCTTCAGGACCGTATTGGCAATGTGCATGCGCTTGGGCTCGCCGCGAGCCAGGGCCTCGGCAAAACGCAGGGCCAGCTCGGGCTTGATCTTGCCCGGCAGCGGTGGTTCGTACGGGTCCACGACCGCTTCGACCAAGGCTGGCCCGGGCGCATTGAGCGCCTCTTTCAAAACATCCGCGCACTGGCTGGGCTCAGTCACCGTCAGCCCCACTGCTCCGCAAGCCCTGGCGAACATGACAAAATCGATGGGCTGTAGTTCCACCGCATACTCCGGGTTGCCCAGCAGCACCATCTGTTCCCAGCGGATTTGGCCCAGAACGTTGTTCTTGATGATGATCACCTTGATGGGCAGCTCGTACTTCACCGCGGTCACAAAGTCAGCCATCAGCATCGAAAAGCCACCGTCGCCCACAAACGCTACGGATTGTCGCTCGGGATAGGCCACCTGCGCGGCGATGGCGTAGGGAAGGCCATTGGCCATGGTGGCCAGGGTGCCTGAAAGGGAATACTTCTGGCCGCGCTTGGCCTTGATTTGGCGCGCCCACCAGGTGGCGATAGTCCCGCTATCACAGGAAACAATTGCGTTTTCCTTGAGGAGTTTGCCCAACTCCCAGGCGACCACCTGCGGTTTCATCGGTTTGTCCTCGCGCGTGCCCCGTTCCTCCATCGTCTGCCACCACTCTTTCATCCCCTTCTGCGCTTTACTCAGAAAAGACCTCTCTTCGTTGTATTTGAGCAGGGGCAAAAGCTTTTGCAGAGTCCGCTTGCTGTCGCCCGCCAAGCCGACCTCCACCGGGTAGCGCAAGGCGATTCGCGCTGGATCGATGTCTATTTGCACCCCGCGCGCCTGACCCGGTTTTGGCAGGAATTCCATATAGGGAAACGAGGTGCCGATCATGAGAAGCGTATCGCATTCCTCCATGGCCACCTGCGAAGGGGCCGTGCCGAGCAATCCGAGGCCGCCGGTAGTGTGCGGGTCGTCATCGGGCACACAGGCCTTGCCCAACAAGGGTTTAATGATGGGGGCGGCCAGCTTTTCCGAAGCGGCAACGACTTCATCGGTCGCATCCAATGCCCCCGCTCCGGCCAAAATGGCCACCTTTTTCCCTGCATTGAGCACTTCAGCAGCCCGTTCCAAATCTTCCTGCGCCGGCAGCCCTGAGCGCCGGGCAAAGGCCTGGGAATTGGCCTGGTCGGCTCCCTTTCCACGCGGGGAAGGCTGGCCCTTTTTGACTGGCATGGACTGGAAATCAATCGGGAAGTTGATGTGGGCCACGCCGCGGCGGCTCAGGGCGGTGCGGCAGGCCAGGTTGGTGACATTGGAGACATGTTCCGGGCCCATGACTCTCGTGCTATAGACCGCCACATCCATATAAACCCGATCCAGGTCCACATCCTGTTGGGCGTGGGTGTCAATCAAGTCATGGTAATGGTGCCCTGTAATCGCCAGCACCGGCTGGTTGTCCATTTTGGCATCGTACAGGCCATTGAGCAGGTGAATGCCCCCAGGCCCGGAGGTCGCCAGGCAGACGCCCAGGCGCCCGGTGTATTTGGCATAGGCGCACGCCATAAAGGCGGCTGATTCCTCGTGCCGGACCTGCAGGAAACGCATTTTTTCGCAATGCGTGCGCAGCGATTCCATGATGCCGTCAATGCCATCGCCCGGGAACCCAAAGATGATATCCACTCCCCAATCAATCAATGTTTCGATCAGAACATCTGCCCCTGTCGTCGTCATAAGCTTTGCCTTAGTGTAATTTTTATTAGGCAGCCGCAGCGTTTTATGCGCCGAAGCAATTCACCCGGACAAACCTGCCCCAACTGCCTTCGGCCGGCTATGGGGAGTTGGCCTTTCCCGCCTACCGCCTGCCCACCCCATGCCAAATCTCCAGGGGGTCTTTATCGGAGAATTCTTTGCCTGAGGGTCCCACTCCTTCTTTTAAAAAGCGCAAGATTTGACTGATGGCCTGACAAAGCAGCGTTCAATGGGTATATTTAGCCAAGAGAAAGGAAGGAGTAGGCAGCACAAGAATGGCGGTTGCAACGGGCCGGCAATTCGCTCTGAGCAGGTTTTCAACTGTCAACAGCCGCCAATACACAGCGCGCGACTCTGAGCCGCGCGCTAGAGTTGGCGGTTTTATTCTGCGCTCCGGAGAGGAATTCCCAGGCGAAGGCGACGAATTGGTGGTGGTCGTCGAGAGCGGTCGAAGCGGGCGCAATCGTCAATTCATCGAACGTTTGGCGGGCCGGCTCAAACCCGAGACGAAGCTGTTTAAGGATTTATTTTACAAGGCGGACCTCACCACGCTTGGCCCCAAGGGGCTCCTGCTGGCCTCCACAAACGGCATCGCGGCTTGCATGGCGGCGGCGCTCACGGCGCTGCCTGCCCTATTGAGAATCCTTATGCGCCAGGCGAAGCTCACGAATCACACGCCGAACACTGAATTAGTGCCGCAGTATCCACCTTCAGGGGAGCCTTGAACTCAATCGTGGGAACGGATTTTGAGGCTCGCTTCGTGCACAGCGGTGCTATCATAGGCTGGTGGAGAAACATTCTTCGGCGGAATACTGATGACGACAAAACTATTTTCTGAACTCGGGCTTTCGAGCGAATTGCTGAAGGCCATTGACAAGCTCGGCTTCGAGCAGGCAGCGCCGATTCAAGCCGAGGCGATACCGCTGCTGCTGCAAGGCAAGGACGTGGTCGGCCAATCCCAGACAGGCTCGGGCAAGACGGTGGCCTTTGCCGCGCCGGCCCTGGAAAAAGTCGTGGTGGAGGAGCGCAACACTCAGGTGCTGATGCTTTGCCCGACACGTGAATTGGCCGTGCAGGTGGCGGAGGAAGTGCACAAGCTGGCACTGTTCAAGCGCGGATTGCATGCCTTGCCGGTGTATGGAGGGCAATCCTACGACCGCCAGCTTTTCGGACTGCGCCAGGGCGCTCACGTGGTCATCGGGACACCGGGGCGCATCCTGGACCACATCCGCCGCGGGACGCTGCGGCTCAACGCGGTGAAAATGGTGGTGCTGGACGAGGTGGATGTCATGTTGAACATGGGATTCCGCGACGACATCGAACTCATTCTCCAGAAGACCCCCACGGAGCGGCAAACGGTGTTTTTCTCCGCCACAATTCCTCGTCCGATACAGCAGTTGATCGAGAAATACTCACGGGAGCCGCAGAACGTTCGCATCGAGCAAAAAGCGCTGACGGTTCCAACGGTGGAGCAGGTGTATTATGAAGTGGATCGGCGCTTCAAAGTGGACCTCCTGACGCGGCTGATCGACCTGCACGATCTCAAGCTCGGGATCATCTTCTGCAACACGCGGCGAATGGTGGATGACTTGGTGGAGCATCTCAACGCCCAAGGCTACTCGGCAGATCGCCTGCATGGAGAGATGAGCCAGACAATGCGTGACCGAGTGATGAACCGCTTCCGCAGGTCGGGTCTGGAGTTCCTGGTGGCCACCGACGTGGCCGCCCGCGGCATCGACGTAGAGAATATCGAGGTCGTGTTTAACTATGATTTGCCCTATGACGGGGAGGATTACGTCCACCGCATTGGCCGGACTGGCCGGCAGGGCCGAAGCGGGCGGGCCATCTCATTCGCATCGGGACGCGAGGTATTCCAGATACGCAACATCGAACGCTATACCAATACAAGGATTCAGCGGGGCCGCCCGCCCACGGTCGTGGAAGTGGAAGAAGCCCGAGCCAACGCCGCGCTGGACAAGATTCGCGCGACGCTCAAGAGCGGCGAGTACAAGCGGCAGGACCAATTGATTGAACGGCTGCTCGAAGAAGGCTTTAGCTCGACCGACATTGCCTCGGCGCTGCTGCACCAGTTGCAGAGCGGAGACGGTGTGCCGCCCGGCAACACCGCGCGCCAGGACGCCCCTTCGCGTTCGGATGCGACTCTGCCGGGTCAAGCGCGCGCCAAGCGTTTTGAGCAGCGGCCGCCCCGCGACGGTGACAAGGCCCCTCCAGGCAGGGATGCCGTTGCCGAACCTCGCCGCAAAGAGCAGCCAAAACCTTCCAGCGAGGTTTTCCTGGCACAGAAGCGCTGGCGTGAAGCCGAACCAGGCAAACCGCCGGGAGCCAAAGACAACGCGCCGAAGCATCCCCGAACGGCACCTTCGCGTTTTGAAAACCAGGCGGCAGTCCATAAGCGCTCGAAAGTTCCGAGGAGCGCCCAGCGCGCGCTGGAAGGCCAGACCCGCTTGTTCATGAATGTGGGCGCCGAAACGGGCATTTCTGAAGCGGACATCATCGAAGCCATTCAAGGCGCGACTGGGTTGCCCCGGGACACCATCGGCAAAGTGGACGTGCGCGAAAGGCATCTCTTTGTCGAGGTGGCCTCCGAACAAGCGCCGAGCATTGTGGCGAAGCTGAACCGTTCGCAAATCAAAGGCCGTAAAACCAAAGTGAAAGTGGCGTGATGAGGACTCAGGGTCCGGCCAAGCCGATTGAGAGGCTGTTTCCTTTTGTAATGCGTGCTCGCATCCTGCTGGTCGGGCGCGAGACGCTGCGGCGCAGCAAGAGCAGGTTGCATTTCATTTTAATCACGACCGACCTCTCGGAACGGAGCCGCAAGCAAGTGCTTTCAGATTTTTCCCACTACCCCGTGGTCGAGCGCTACACGTCCGCGGAATTGGAGCAGTTTTTCGGCCTGCGCGGAACGAAGGTTTTGGGCTTCGCGAAATCGGGTCTGGCGCAATCGGTGTACGCAGAAATGAAGGCGCAGCGGGTCAACAAGCCTGTGGCGGGAGATGCGTTCGTTTCCACCCCTGCGGAAAAGCGGAAAAGCGGATAATCTATGGAAATGAGTAAACTGGCCGCGCTTGAACACTCTGGCCACATCCGGCGGTCGAGGGGCTATTGTTCTCCCCTCATCTGTTCGAAAGCGATACGGCGCTACCCCTTTTGGCGCCGGTGACAGGCAGAAGTAAGTTTTACCCCGTGTTTACCGAGTGGAGCCAGTTCTCGGATTCGAACCGAGGACCGACGGTTTACAAAACCGTTGCTCTACCACTGAGCTAAACTGGCTGAAAACACTGGTTTTATAGGGTTTTCATGTCCTTTTTCGTCTTGAAAGACCGAAGCCTTTCCAACATTATTCCAACATGTTTTACGGGTCTAAACCGCGCAAACCGCTATGAAAACCATACGCAAAGATTGGCCCCGAGTTCGCCAATACGTCAAGGCGGGAATCTCCGGCACCCCCCCAAGCGCCAGCCGGGGGTGTTCTTCGGGTTATTAAGCGTCTTTTCGAGGGGGAGGGGTCGAGGGCTGGAGTCTCCAACGTTGGATAATCTGGTGAAAATCGCCCGAGCATTGGACGTTCGGGTGCGGGAGCTGATTGAAGAGTTTTAGCCGCAAATTCCCGAACCACCTGAGCAAGGGCCGAAGGACTTCATCCTCGAAATAGGCTTATTTGGCATTGGAATTTCACGGCAAGAGTTTCGATTTAAGTCGTTTTGGTTGGTGTAGTGGCCGCTGGTGGTTTTGGAACCATAGACGGGAAGTAGTAAATGAACGTGAGGAGCATTTCGATGAACGTTAACAATTCCCTCGCGTCCGTCTCACTCATTAGTTTTATCTCGTGGGTCGCCTCATTGCCTTTCTTGCGAATATGGTCCACCCAATGCTTACCGTCCGGCGGCGTATAACCCTCGGCGGAAAGGTAATCCACGTATTCAATAAACTTCAGCCCTTCGGCGACACCCTTTTGAACAGCGATATTCATTAGCATTTTCCGGCAAAGAAGCACTGCCGCCGTGTAGCAGGCTGTGGTGGTGCACCTTCTGGCCTCCTCATAAAGCGCTGTCAATTCGGGTGGAACGTTTGCAACCGGATTGCCAATCGCCGGTGCGGGGATTTGAGCATTTTGGCACGTGAAGAAGGATGGCCCGTGATAATGTGGACAGACATAAAGGCCAGATACCTGTTGTCCCCCTTGGTGGTTCCGAACCGCGATGCCCAAACTCGAAGAAACGGATTTAGAACAGAATCCGCAGACGTAGGAACGTTCGAGAATTTGCTGGCGATCGACATGCCAATACATGACTTTGCGGTCGAAAAATGGAATTGGATACATACTCATGATTGCGGTTAGCCGACAAGTAGCGGCTTTGGCAAGAGCAATTTAACGTATTCGCCTACCAAGTCTCTTCATGGGCTAATTAGTGACTTCGATACGCACAAAGGGCGTCCGCCGTTGGCCGCAGCGATTCGCTTGATCTCATCGATGATGTAGGCTCTATCCACTGTTTAATAGAAGCAGGAACGCTCTTCGCCCGACAATCGAAAATAACCCCTCCGGGAAAGAGACAGATTACATCGCTTGCATTGGGAGTTTGCGATTCTGCTGGACTGTGGCAGGATCAATCATCGGGAAATGAGCATTGTTAATCTTTATTCAAAACAGCAGAAGGTATTGAAGGGCAAAACGCCAGACGTTTACCGGCACGACGATTTGCCAAAACCCCTGCGGGTTCAGGTCGTCCAAATCTGGGATGATGCCGTTGGCGTGGAGGCTGGACCACTCAGTGGGGGTAACATTCTGTTCGAGTGGATTCGTAAGCACCTACGCAGAGAATACGGCGTTCAGGAACTCTGGAAAGTGCCCCACCATCCGCTTAAAATGGAATACGCGAGGGAGGAAGTTACTGAGTTTTTCCTGAGCTGCCAGGAGGTCGAAAAGTGTTTGGATGTCATACAGGTTGTGCTCTCATTCATTCAGCAGCATGTGCGATTCCAGGCACGAGACGGCATGTTTTCACCCGAGATTTCCTGCGAGGCTGCGATCAAGGAAATAAACGAACGGTTCAAGGAACACGGTGTCGGCTTTCAGTATCACAACGTCACATCCTGCGAATTGACTCCGAGTTCACGCACCAGGAAATCACGGTGCCCGCGTTGAAATTGCTTGAGCCGCCATTTTTGGCCGGAGCCAATCAGGAATTTCTGGCCGCTCACGAGCATTACCGGCACGGTCGTTACAAAGAAAGCCTCAACGAATGCCTGAAGGCATTTGAAAGCACCATGAAGGCAATCTGCCACAAACGGAAGTGGCCATACAATCAGACCGACACGGCGAAGGCCCTCATAAAAATCTGCGAGGACGAGAAATTGTTTCCGGTGTTCATGAAAAACCACCTGACTGGACTGCGGATGACCCTGGAATCAGGCGTGCCCACGGCCAGAAACAAAACCGGTGGCCACGGCCAAGGTGTGGTGCCAATCACCGTTTCGGAGCAATTCGCCGCTTACGTGTTGCACCTGACAGCGGCGAATATCCGGCTTCTGGCCGAATCGGAACGGGCGATGAAGCAAAGAAGATGAGACCGAGGATGGCTCGTAGTCCCCGCTCGAAACGGACGAAGTTTTCCCCCTTCAAGTATTTCCCGTGTCTTCGATGCGGCCAACTTAAAGTGGCGACGCTCGTGCCGCCAAGGTTCGAGCGATTGAGAAAGTGGTGACTTGGTTTGCGATGATTGCGGCACCCGGCATTTTCTGGTCGCCGAAAACAAGGACGGAATGTGGTGGGCCGCTTACGACCGCGACACCAGACGGTATCCAGCCGAGTTTTATGATGAAACGGAGCCGCCTGCCATAGTGAAATTCAAGGATGTGCCGTTAAGCCACCCCGAGGATGACGACGCTCCATTTCCTGGCCATGGCCCCGTCATGGTTTATAGACGGTGGCGATTTTCTCCGGGGGAGGTTATGGCTGTTTGGGCTCAATCCAAGGGCCGTTGCCACATTTGCGGTAAAAGATGGAAAATTAACCAGCGAGGAAGAAAAGGCTGGCACATCGACCACGTGATCCCAAATTGCGGAGGAGGGAGGGACACCGAAATGATGGATAACTTTCGTGTGGCGTGTGCTCGGTGCAATCTGAGGAAGGGGGGAGGAAACGTGCGATTAGTCAACGAAGCACTCCGCAGGTTGTTTATCTAAAGGGCCTACGGATGAATCCCAAGTCGCCCCATCACTTGCGAGAATGCGTCACGATGCGGTATAATCGGCAGATGAATTTCAATATCAAATGCTCTGAGTTCAAGCCCGAGGATTATCGCGGAAAGCGACTGGTTTGGTATGCGGGCGAGATGAAGAGACGCTTAACCCTGTCTCCTTTCGTTTCCGATGATGGCACTAGGTTCGCTTTGATCGCGACGGCGGTAGCCGTTACTTCGTTCGGCTCTAGTGAGAGTGAGGGCCACATCTCCGTTGCGGAAACACAGATTGACGAGGGCACTCTGCGGAGGATGAAGAAGCCTGACTCGCGGTTTTTACGGCCCATTTGCGATTACGTGATTTTCGACAGTTCGCCAGGGGCAGAAGCGAGGTTTGCAGCTTAATTAGTCGGCACGAGCGCCACCGCTACCGTGTTCTGTCACAAAACCGCTGTCCATCCCCCTCTAATCGCCACTCCGTTGATACATGCGCCAGAGTCGGATTGGCTGGTAGAGTCGTTTCGACCGATTGACGAGGATGACCAGAGGGTCTGGAAATCGGGCGGGAATGGGTTTGGAGGCGGTTTTGACCCTTTTTGAGGGGGTCTGTCAACCCCTCTCCGGCCCTGAAGTGTAAAACTGTTATACGCCAGCAATTCGGGCGACCCCTTCCTGAAAGGGATGCTCTTTCCAACATTTCCAACAACAAAAACCAGTATCCGTCCCTAGGAAATCCGAAAAAGCTGCGGAAAATCCAATGCTTGATGAACAGTTAGGTATTCGGACAGATTACAAAACCGTTGTTCTACCGCTGAGCTAAACTGGCAAAAGTAACTTAAAATTAATAACTTACAACTGAGCTTTGGGTTCGTCCCGCTCACCGGTGCGGGAGGCCGCAAGAACAGGCGGTAGCGCGCGGGGGTGGGGTCGGCTCGGGTAGTGGCTTGGGAGGGGTTGATGCCGGTTCATAGTTGAGATAGGGTCCCAGCCAGCGCTCGACGTTTTGCAAGTCCATGTGCTTGCGGAGGTGGTAATCGACCACCTGATCGCGGCCAAGCTTGCCTACCCCGAAATATTTTGCCTCGGGATGGGCGAAGTACAGACCGCTGACACTGGCCCCCGGCCACATGGCGCAACTCTCGGTCAGCTTAATCCCTGTGCCCCTCTCGACGTCGAGCAGCTTCCAAAGGGTCCATTTCTCCGTGTGATCGGGGCAGGCTGGATAGCCGGCCGCCGGGCGGATGCCGCGGTATTGCTCGTGGACCAGCTCATCAATGCTCAGGCGTTCATTGCGGCCATAGCCCCAGGCCTCCCGGGCGCGCTTGTGCAGGTATTCCGCGAATGCTTCGGCCAGCCGGTCCGCGAGAGCTTTGGTCATAATTGAGTTGTAATCATCGTGGTCGCATTCGAATTTCCGGCACAACTCCTCGACGCCAAAGCCAGCAGTGACAGCAAAGGCGCCCAAGTAATCCAGCAGCGGTTGGCCGGAAGATGCGCGCTGTTTGGGCGCGACGTAATCAGCCAGACAATGATTGAACTGCCCGGGCGGTTTATCCATTTGCTGGCGCAGAAAATGGAATCTGGTGAGGATTTCCTTTCGCGAATCATCCGTATAAACCTCCACATCATCGCCTACGGCATTGGCCGGGAAAAAGCCAAACAAACCGCGCGCGGCGAGGAGGTTTTTGCCGACGATTTGCTGCAGGAGCGCCTGGGCATCCTCGAAGAGCTTTTTGGCCTCTGGATTTTCAAGTATGGCGGGGTAGCGCCCGCGCAGCTCCCAGGTATGGAAAAAAGGCGACCAATCGATGAACGGGACCAAGTCAGCCAGCGCGATCCGCTCTGCCTGACGCGCATTGGCGGGCTTGATGTCGGAAGCGAGAATGTGTTTGCCGATAAACTCGGGTTTAGGGAGGTCAGCGGAGGCCCAGTCGATCGGGGTGCGCCGGCGGCGGGCCTCATCGAGCGGGAGCAGGGGTTTGGTTTTTTGATCAGCGTGCCTTGCGCGAACAGCTTCGTATTCGGCGCGGAGGGTTTGGAGCAGCTTGGGTTTGAGGGCAGGGTTGATCAATTGGCTCACCACGCCGACCGCGCGCGACGCATCCAGCACATGGACAACCGGGCTGGAATAGCCGGGAGCGATCTTTACTGCGGTGTGGGCTTTGCTGGTTGTGGCCCCGCCGATCAGCAAGGGCACCTCGAAACCTTGGCGCTGCATTTCCTTGGCCACATGCACCATTTCATCCAGGGACGGCGTGATGAGCCCGCTTAGCCCGATGATGTCCGCGTTTTTGGCGCGGGCGGTTTCGAGGATTTTTTCAGAGGGCACCATCACCCCGAGATCAATGACCTCGTAATTGTTGCAGCCGAGCACGACGCCGACGATGTTTTTGCCGATATCATGGACATCGCCTTTAACGGTGGCCATAAGGATGCGGGCCTGGGCATTGTGATTGCCAGAGGCATTCTTTTCAGCCTCCATAAAAGGCAACAGATAGGCCACCGCCTTCTTCATCACCCGCGCGCTCTTGACGACCTGTGGAAGGAACATCTTTCCGGCGCCGAACAAGTCGCCGACGATATTCATGCCAGCCATCAATGGCCCTTCGATGACAGACAATGGACGGGCGTATTTCTGCCGCGCTTCTTCCGTATCCTGCTCGATAAAATCGACGACGCCCTTTACCAAGGCATGACTGAGCCGCTCCTCGACCGTGCCACTGCGCCACTGCTCTTCGATGACTTGAGCCTTATCGGTTTGTTTAAGAGTCTCGGCGAACTTGACCAATCGCTCAGTGGCGTCAGGCCGGCGATTCAACAGGATATCTTCAACTAACTCCAGCAAGTCCTTGGGGATTTCTTCATACACGCCCAGCATGCCAGCATTGACGATGCCCATGTCCAGGCCCGCCTTGATGGCGTGATAGAGGAATGCCGAGTGCATTGCTTCCCGAACGGCGTTGTTGCCCCGAAAGGAAAATGAAATGTTGCTGATGCCGCCGCTGACGCGCGCCAGGGGGAGGTTGGCTTTGATCCAGCGCGTGGCACGAATGAAATCGACCGCGTAATTGTTATGCTCGTCGATTCCGGTGGCCACGGTGAGCGCGTTGGGATCGAAAATGATGTCCTGAGGCGGGAATCCCACCTCCCGGGTGAGGATGCGATACGACCGCTCGCACAACTCGATGCGCCGCTCGAAACTGTCGGCCTGCCCGCGCTCATCAAACGCCATCACGACAACCGCCGCGCCATACCGGCGGACAAGCCGGGCCTGGTGTTTAAACTTTTCCTCGCCTTCCTTGAGGCTGATCGAATTCACCACGCCTTTGCCTTGAACGCATTTCAGTCCGGCCTCGATAACCGACCATTTCGAGCTGTCGATCATGATCGGCACGCGGGCGATGTCCGGCTCCGACGCCACCAGATTCAGGAACGTGGTCATGGCCTTCTCGGAATCGAGCATGGCCTCGTCCATGTTCACGTCAATAATCTGGGCGCCGTTTTCGACCTGTTGTTTTGCAATAGCAAGGGCGGCCTCATAGTTGCCGGCCAGGATGAGCTTGGCGAACTTGGGCGAGCCGGTCACATTGGTGCGCTCGCCGATATTCACGAAATTTGTTTCAGGCCGAATGGCCAGGGGCTCGAGCCCGCTCAGGCGGGTAAAGGGCTCGCGTTTGGGCGGCACGCGCGGCGGCAAGCCGGCGACAGCCTGGGCGAGGGCTTGGATGTGGGCCGGGGTGGTGCCACAGCACCCGCCGACAATGTTCAGCCAGCCGTTTTGGGCCCATTCCCCAAGTTGCGGGGCCAAGCTCTCAGGTGTCTCGGGAAATCCCGTGGGCAACATCGGGTTGGGCAATCCGGCATTGGGATAGGCGCTCACGTAAATATCGGCGAGGGCCGAAAGCTCCTCGATAAAGGGCCGCATCTCCTTTGGTCCGAGGGCGCAGTTGATCCCGATGCTCAGCAGCTTCATGTGCGAGACCGAGTTCCAATAGGCCTCGACCGTTTGCCCCGATAAGGTGCGCCCGCTCAGGTCCGTAATCGTAAAGGAGAGCATCACCGGCACCCGGCGTCCGGTCTCTTCGAAATAGCGGTCGATGGCAAACAGCGCCGCTTTCGAGTTGAGCGAATCGAAAACGGTTTCGACCAGCAACAGGTCCACCCCTCCATCAATCAGGCCCCGAGTCTGTTCGTAATACGCCTCAGCGAGCTGATCGTAAGTAACCGCCCGGAATGCCGGGTTATGAACGTCAGGCGAGAGGGAGGCGGTCTTGCTGGTTGGCCCGAGTGCCCCGGCCACAAAACAAACCCGCCCGGGTTGGGCGCCCATAATCGACTCGACCGCGGCACGCGCATTCTTTGCCCCGGCCACGCTCAATTCATAAGCCATGTGCTCGAGATTGTAGTCCGCCAGGGAAATCGCAGTGGAATTGAACGTGTTGGTCTCGATGATGTCCGCCCCGGCATTGAGATACTCCCGGTGAATGGCCTGGATGACCTGCGGCTGAGTCAGGTTAAGCAGGTCGTTATTGCCCTTTAAATCGTGCGGCCATTCCTTGAAACGTTCGCCCCGGAAGGCGGCCTCGTCCAGGTGGTGGGCCTGAACCATGGTGCCCATCGCGCCATCCAGGATCAGGATGCGCTGCCGCAGCAGGCCTTCGAGTTCTTGCGTCTTGTTCGGTTCGTTATTCACGCGCATTCAAAAATCCCGAGGGACGGCTCGGCCCAAGCGGGACCTGTTTTCGGTTATCATACCCGCCGAATAGGAGGGAGGCAAATAAAAAATCAATATATCATGATATGATGATATATATTGTTACCTCCTCCGCGATTAGGTCATTCTGACTTCCGGTCCCTTGCCGACCCCGCCGCGCCGCCCTGAGCCCGACCGCAGCTAATTCCAAATGCTCAGTACCCGTACAGCGCGCGGCTCTCTGGACCGAGGCAGCGCTGCACTATGGTGCGCTGGACGGCTGGGGGCAACTTGCCGCGTTTCGGCGTGGCTCCGATCTTACCCACCTTGAACAGTATCCGGCGCTGGTAGCCGTCGAATGGCAGGCCGAGCCACCCAAAAAGCTCCCTGACTGCCAGTTCATCGCGGCAGATCAGGTCCTCGTAGCGGACCAGCATGGCGCTTTTTGGCATTTCGTGGCAGTACTGCAGCATCGCTCGGGCTTGGTCAACCCACAGATTCGCGGCCTGCTCCACGGTGTGATGCCACCAGCCCGCATGCACTACGCTTTTGACCTGCTTTAACGGTTCGCGAACCGTAAATACGAACTGCGCGTCAGGAAACAAGCCGCGCAGCATGGGTACCACAAAGTCGCGCCCTGTGCAGTAGAGTATCTCCTTAAAACCCCACCGCGTGCATACGTTGCACGGGTTCCCCACGGAGCGGACGAAGCAACGGTAAACGCCTAGAACGTACTCCATATCTAGACCATTCACGAGAGCAGAGAAGAGCCTCGGGTCCCGAAGCTTCTGGACGGCGCGAGCCGCCCTGGCCACCCCAAGGTTCTGGTGCCGTATCAGGCTCCTGAGCCTGGGGTGGTGGAAGAACTCCATGTATGACTGTGCCACGCCTCTGAGCAGGCCAAGGTGCTCGCCGCAGAGCAGGGCGTTCCCAGTGGAGTTGATGAGCCTCTGCAGAAGGGTCGTGCCGGACCGTGGCTGGCCAATCAGAAAGATCGGCTGGCGACCCCTCGCGAGCGCGGAAGCACCGCTCCCGTTATCCACGCGTAACTCCGCTAAAAAATGCTTGTCATTGCGCGAGACGCACGCGACGGCATGCGCGCGCTCGGTTTCGGGTGCCCGGCGGGGAGGGTCCTGCGAAGTAGGAGGCTCAACTGGAGGGCGCATAGTCGCTAATCTGGGTGAAGATCCTCGCCCTTACTTTCGTGGCTGTTTTCGCAAATTCTGATGATCGACTGGCGCGCCAGGAAAACAACGCCACCATCTTCCTGCTCGACTTTGACAAACTGGCCTACTCCAGCCCGCCCCAGGGGCGTGGCAAGACTGGCCGCACCCCTGAACAGCACGTTGCGGTAAACGACCAATCGCGGCCCAGGTTCCCAAAAGTGAACGTCGTACCGCTTGCTAAGGTCAATGGGAACCGGACTGTCCCAGGTGAATCCTGGCGGCACTTCAAAATGGTGTTGCATGAGGTCCTCGTATCGGAAACAAACTTTTTCGATTGCTCGGAACGCCGCTATCCAGCCCAGTAGAAGTTCAGGAAGCACCATCCGAGCACGAGTTGTATGGCGAGGCTGGCGATCGCATAGCCTGCAAGGAGGCGTCTGCGAGAAGCATGGCCAAGCCAGACGCCGAGCGCGACAAAAACCGGCAGCGCCACAGCGCAGAAGCGGGTGAAGGACACGAAATGGCCGCTCATTGCCGGGAGGAGGCCCAGCGCAAGGGCCCACGCGGAAAGACCTCTGCCCAGCCTCCAGACGGTGGGAAGCGAAAGCAGGAAAAAGACAAAGACCGCCCTATCGAGACCCGATCCGGAAAAGTCGTGGAGGGTTTGCACATGGAAGAACGACCAGACAAAGCCTGGGACGTTTACTAAGTTCCACGCCGACTGGACTCCCCAGAATCGCTGAGCGCGGATGCCTTCGAGGGGTCCCCCCGCGCAAAGGGCCATAAATCCTAAATACACCATGAAGCCCAGGAAAGGGGCCAACAGCAGCAGAGCCGCTGGCAGCACGAGCCTTGGGGTGGCGGCCCATTGAAGTAGAACGGCTCGGCTAACCGTGAGCCTTCTTCGAAGGGGCAGACCACGGCCCAGAGCCTGGCATCTGTTCCACACGGGCTCCAAGACATACCATGCAAGTGGCACGGCCGAGAAGATCCCGACACCGCGCGTGAGGGGCAGAAGGAAGGCCAGGGCAGCAGCCGGAAGGTCCTGCCGCCTCGAAAGGGCGGTCCAAAGTCCCACAAGAAGGAGGAAAAAAAGCGACTCGCTGTAGATGAATTGGAAAAACAGGGACCCGGGAAACAGCAGCAGCAGCAGCAGCGACAGCCATGCTACACGGTTCCCGAATTGGCTGGAAACAAGCCGGTAAAACAGGACGCCGGCGACTGCAGAGAAGACGTTGGCCAGCAGCAGGCCCGAGATCAGGTGGTTGCCCCCGGTGACATTCGAGCCGAGGCGAATCAGGTTTGGCCACAGGGGATAGAACGCGCAGGATGCGGTTCCTGGCACGTACCCCACTTCGCTCAGAAAAAGGTAATGGGCGGCGTCCCACGTCGCGAGGTGGCTTGTGATAACCGGCCCGGCATCGCGCGGCCATCTCTGCAGCGCGAGGTTGAAGGCGGCAACGTTGAAGCCCGGCAGCAATATCACCAGCAGTGTGAAGACCGCCCAAAAGCCCTTCCAGGCTAAGATGGCCGACAGGACTCTCCACGGCACCCGGGGGGCTGACGTAACGGCGGGTGTTTCCGCCCGTTTCCACGGCGGCACAGGTGTGGTCTCAGCGGCCAAGCAGTCCACCTCCCACGTGATGGCCACGCTGATTCAGGACCTTCGCCCTTGCCGCCACGTTTGGAGGGAGGACCAATTGGACCGGTTTCCCGACGTTTGGAACGACCCTCACCCGAACTATGCTGCGCCGCTCGCGCGCGCCACCGAGCTCCTCCCACGAATAAACGTAGCGCCCAATGTGACCAAGACGCACCGTTGTATCAGCCATAATCTTAAATCCGCACTTGCGCGCGTAGGCGCAGAACGAGTAGTCCTCGCTCAAGTACTGCCTTCCCGGCCGCCTCCCTTCGATTGTGTTGAAGAAAAAAGGCGCCATCCTCGTCGCTCCACGCGCGCGCTTGGGGTGATCGCGGCTGAACAGGTCGCGGTCAATCCTCTCGTAAACGACCCTTCGTGTGAGCAGGAAGCCCGCGCCAATATATTTGAGCTCGATCGGCCCCCCAGCATCCCCAAAGACTATTTCGGGGCACCCTCGGTGAGCCACACAAGCCATATCGCGATCGCCTTTTTTGGCGTAGATTCCCCCAACGATTGGGAGTTTGTGCCGGCGCAGCTTCTCGAGATCGTCAGGGTTGAACAAGATGTCGGAATCGATCCACATGAGCTCTTCAAAGCCACTCGACAGCCCTTCGCTGGCCAGGCCGGACCGCCCAAAAGCTATATCGGACATGCCATAGCGGCGCCAAACCGTGTAGCCGCGGCGCTCCAGTTCCCTCAATCCGTCCTCGCAGCCGGGCTCGATATGCTCATGCACCGGGACGAGGACCAGGCACTTCGCGGCGTGGCTGAGGACTTTGCGTTTCATGCAAAAGCATCAGCGAGGCCCGTGGCCTCTTGGGTAAGCCCTCGTCCGATTGTTGTCCTGCGACAGCTCGTAGCTGTAAACCACCTGCGCGCGGCCCACCCACTGGACGTGCCCATCACAAAACCCCACGTTTTGCCCTTCCGCGCCATGGTTGCTTTCGCTAACAGGAAGGTACAATTGGAAGGGATTCCAGGAGCTGGCATCAGCGTAAATCCAAACAGCGCTGGGTCCGGGGACTCGGCCTTTGAGGCCGAAGGCCTCGTGCTCATGCGCGTAGGTGTTGATCGTGGGCAGCGTTTTAGGGACGGCCCGGGAGTTGCGTTCCGCATTCGAGTTGCCATTCCAATAATTCTCCAGCTCCGCGAAGAACGGGATAGTATCGTAACTGCAACCATGGACCGCAAGGCGTCCGTCAGCCGAACGCATCAGGTCGCCATACCAGAGGGTACCGTCCGGATCGTGGAGTAGTTTTAAGAGATGGCCCTGCCGTGTGCTTGGACAGAAAAACATCTTTGGCAACCCCGAGCCGTGTGTCATATAGCGCCAGAGCCAGTTCTGGCCTGGGCCCGCGTCGATGAACCGCCTCTCGTACCGATCCGGTGTCAGCCTGCCGGTGGACGAGTCGTTTGCATAGGCGAGCGTCGAGGCCGCAAGCTGCCGCAGGTTATTTGCGCAGACGACACGGTTGCTTTTCTCATGCGCCCTGTTCACCGCGGGAAGAAACAGAGCCAGGAGCGCGCCGATAACTGCGATGACAACCAGCAGATCCATTAAGGTAAAGCCGGAGGGGCGCGGGCATGGCCAATGCTCCGGCCCCAGCCTGCGCCCCGATGGCGCCTCGCGCGAGGATCTGGAGAGCGCTACGACCATAACTTTTCCGGGACGGCCCCACCGACGGCGGCGCGAATCCCCCATTTCCATACGGCCAGCGAAGCGGCCAGGAGCAGAACGAGATTTCGGAAAACCATGCCGAGACCGCTGCTCAGGATGCCCGGGCTCATCTGCGGCAGGCATGGACAGCCCAAGCCGGTGGGTTTGGACAACGCAAGGAGCGCCATGACGACAAACCCTGCGCTGAGGAGCCAGGTCAGCACCGACGCCAACTCCAACTCAATTCTGGCCATCAGGCAAATACCCAACGTCAGTTCGAAGCTGGGAAGAAGCGCGGCTACCCCACCCGAGAGCACCGGGGGCCAGCCCAACTCCTGGAGATAAGCAGCCAAGCCGGCGGGCGCAACGATTTTCCCAATCCCGGCTATCTCCAAGCCCCCGGCTAAAAGAAGGCGCAGGGCCATCCAGGCGCAATCGGCCGCAAGTGCCGTCATAGCTCGCGCGCACACGCGCTGCATGGTGGGCTCCATCTCGCGCTCGCTGCATTCCGGCGTGGCGATGTCCCTGGCCGTTTCCATGGGCTATTCCTGGTCTTTCTCGATCGGCAGACCGCACTCAACCCACTCGCGCCAACCACCCCCGAAGATGACGGTCTTCTCCCCCAAGCCAGCCCGAACGACGATCTCCCGGGCCGCTTCGATTTCGCTTGCGCTGCCTGAACCATAGAGCAGCAAACCTCGGGCCTTGCTGATCGCCGAGGGTCTGTTCGTCACGACCGCGTTCAACTCCGAAATGGACATGTTTACCGCGCCCGGGATGCGGCCCTCGGCAAAGTACCGGGCCTGACGGGTGTCAACCACCAGGGTCCCCGGCTGGCGGCGGCACATCAAAACTTGGCTCAACGTCGCGTCGTCGGCAGTCGGCTCCGTTGGCCGAAAAGACCGCCAAAACTCCGCGGGAGGCCTCGATAGGCTGGCGCCCGCCGCCAGGAGAAGCCACACTCCGACCACCCGGAAGAGAGAGCGCCTCATGCCCGCACCTCCCTCATGACAATTTGCTCCATCCCGGCCAGTCACTCGGGCCAGTGTCGGCCCCATTGGATGCATCAGACATGCACTTGTCGAATCCCTGCTTGTTAGATGCCCCGAGGCTGCTTACTTGGGAGGTCGTAAGCGATCCCTTCCCCTGCGCTTGGGATATCATGGCCGACATCTGGTTTTTCATGCATGCGCAATAGTTTTCTCCGCTACTACCACTGCAAGCGGAGTTGGCTTTGGATATATAGCTCTTAAATGACACCGAGCTGGAGTTGGCGCACCCGGTTGGCAGGAACGATGCGACCGCTGCGGCCGCGGTTGCGACGATCCGAACATTTCCGAACGCTTTCTCATAGGTTATTTTCATTCTCGTTTTCTTTCCATTGTTGAGGCAACTTCCACGAAAGTCTCATCTGGCCGGCTGCCCCGTCCCGGCGTGGAGTTTGTTTGTACTAAGGATCGACACTTTGAAGGCTAGGTTGGACCAAGCCAGCCAAGCGGCTTGCCTGCCGGCCTTCCGGTCGTGGCTTGCGAGGTCGGACGCGTTGTGCGCGACGAATACCGGCAGCCCCGCGGGCACCTCGAACACCGCGTTACCAATAGATGAATTCAGGTCGTACCCAGTGAACACCATCTGCGAGAGCAAGTCGCCGTACCCATCGTAGTCGGTCTCTCCGTACTTCAGCGGGTCGGCTGTTCCAATGAACAGGATCCTTCGGGAGACAACCCACTCGATCGGGTCGAACCACCCTTTTGCCCGCTCGCTGGAGGCGGCCTCATCTCGTTTTGCGCGGATGAGTCTCGCCAAGCTTTCGACCAACCCCGCCGAAAGTGTGACCTCGATTCGGTGGCAGCGCCCCGCGCTGGGCAAGTCCTCATCGTCAAGGCGGCGAAAGAAAACCTGGCCCGGGTGCTGCTCCGCCAGCCAATCCGGTTCCTGCATCACTGTCGTCTCGGGTCGCTCGAATTCCACCTTCACCGCGTCCCGTCTCAGCCGCCACTTTCCCTGCCTGTTACTGAGGAAGACCCTCATTTGGTCCGTAACGAAGACCCTAGCCGACTCCTTGAACCCGTCAGGGTCGGTCCGCTGAAAGAGCCTGAAGCGCACGCTCCGCATAAGGTCCTCACCGTCCACCGAATAGTCGCGAATCTCATCCATCCGCTTGACCATGCGCTCGTACATTTGCCGCGCCTCGCCACTACTAGTAGCACTAGCGTCTGTCTGGGCTCTCACAGCGCCGCCGAGGAGCAAAACACAGGCCGCCAACCCCGCAACGGTGGATTCACGTGCGCATATGACCCGTAGATTTTGCTGACGAGGCAAGAATCGAAATGGACCTGCCAATCGTCGATTGGGCCGCAATCGTCCCATATATTCAAAAGTGTTGCGCTACAGTGATCTAAGGTCTAAACCCAACGACCGGGGGGGCAACAGATAAGTGCAGGTTAAGTCAAACTTTCTTTGCTCGACGACGAGCGCCAAGTGGCCAAATCGGACGTCTGAGCGGCCGCCTTTATGCGGAATGTCTGCCCCGATGGCGACTCTGGATGAGGGCATCAGTCAAAAAGCAGTGTGATCCCACTTTGATCCGTCACTTAATCTCTATCCACCGCGTGGGAGTAAACAGGCAGTCCAGCCGCCGATCATGCGCCTCGACCGGGACCTCGGCTACGATTTGCTGGTCGAAGGCCACACCGCAAGTCCTTCCCTGTAATTCCGCCAGGAGACGGTCATAGAATCCTTTGCCACGGCCCAGGCGGTGAAGGTGTGGATCAAAGGCGATGCCCGGGACGAGGATTAAATCCAACTGTGTTAAGAGAGTTGCTGCGCAGCGGGCGATCGGCTCGCGAATGCCCAAATGACCTGGAGTGACATCGACTCCGGGGTCCTGCACGGGGCAGGCAGCGTACCTGCCGGTAGCAGGCATAAATCGCGGCAAAGCGGCTGTTTTCCCTGCCGCCAAGGCATCCCGCAGCAGCGGCCAGACATCCAATTCCTCCGGGGTGGGCGCAAAAAAAAGGATCGATTTCGCCTCGCGCCAGACTGCCTGCTGTTCAAGCAGGGCGCGGGCCTGGGCAGCAAGACCCGCGCGTTGGATCGGGGTAAGGGCTTTCAATCGAGCCTGGACCTCGCGCCGGAGTGCAGATTTAGAATCGGGAATGGCAGGGCTCATAGCGCTAGAAACTTTTCCTGCAAAAGCGGCAGGGGGCTGCCGCAGTCCAAAACGCGGGCGCGCCAGCCGGAAGTGTCCGCTGATTGTGGGACATTACGTTGGCCCTTCGGGCTTTTTCTGTGCTCGCCATTTTGCCAGTCGCTCCTGAATCTTCCGCTCCGCGCCTTGGTCGGTCGGCTCGTAATAACGTTTAACTGCTCCGAGGTAGTCTTGCACGACGAAGTGCTCGGGGAAATCATGGGCATACTGATAGTTCTGGCCGTGTCCGAGGCGTTTGGCTCCCGGATAATGGGAATCGCGCAGGTGTTCGGGGACTGGCAATGTGCGTCCGGACTCCACATCCTTCATGGCGGCGCCGATAGCCGCGACGGTGCTGTTGCTTTTGGGTGCGGTAGCGATATAGATGACCGCTTCAGCCAGAGGGATGCGCGCCTCAGGCCAGCCGATGAATTCAGCCGCTTGAAAGGCGGCATTGGCCAGCACCAGAGCCATGGGGTCGGCCAGTCCGACGTCCTCAGCCGCATGGATGACAATGCGCCGGGCGATAAAGCGGGGGTCTTCGCCGGCGCGAATCATTTTTGCCAGCCAATATAAGGCCGCATCCGGGTCGCTGCCGCGCATGGATTTTATAAAAGCCGAAATGGCGTCGTAATGCGCGTCTTCGTCGTCATAAACGATAGCCTTTTTCTGGATGCTCTGTTCAGCGACGCGCAGGTCGAGGCGCACGAGGCCTTGGGCGTCAGGGGAAGTAGTCAGGGCCGCAATCTCCAAAGCATTGAGGGCTTTGCGGGCGTCGCCATCGGCCAGTTTGGCCAGGTGCCTCAACGCCGCTTCGTCCGCCTGCATTCGAATGTGGCCCAGCCCGCGTTCGGAATCGGACAGCGCCCGCTGCAGCAGGAGGTAAAGCTCCGCTTCGTTCAAGGGCCGGAGTTCGAAGATTTGCGAGCGCGAAACCAGGGGGGAATTGACAAAAAAGAATGGGTTATGGGTCGTGGCGCCGATCAGGCGCACCACCCCGGCTTCGACATCGGGCAACAAAACGTCCTGTTGGGCTTTATTAAAGCGGTGGATTTCATCGATAAAGAGGATGGTCGATTGTCGCTTGTTTTCGAGGCGATTGGCGGCAGCCGCCAGCACCCGGCGCATATCGGCGACATTGGATTCGACACCGCTGAGGCGCTCGAATTTGCTGCTGGTTTGCCGGGCGATAATCTGCGCCAGGGATGTCTTGCCGGTGCCAGGGGGCCCGTAAAAGATCAGAGATTGGATGCGGTCGGCTTCAATGGCCCGGCGCAGCAATTGGCCCTCGCCAAGAATGTGGGATTGCCCGACGAACTCGGACAGATTCCGGGGCCGCATTCGCGCGGCGAGCGGTTGATGGGGCGCGGGCTGGATTTCCGCAGGATTCGAGGTTTGTGGAGCGGCCACTTCCGGGAACAGGTCTTCTCGCGCCATAAAGCAAAGATAACAGGAGCCGTCCTATTTCCCAAACAAAACCCTGTGCAAACAAAAAACCCCGCCATTGCCGTGTGTAACAGTTCCTTTGAACTTATTAGAAACAGGTGGGACCCGCCGGGATGCTTTCGACTTCCAATCAAGGCCTGTCGGCCACAACCACGACTCTGATCCCTTGAGTTATTTACTACGGTTCAAGGACATAGTTTCTAATCACGCGCATAGGCAGGGTAAATTCTAAATTCAACCTTGCTGCTTCCAAAGAACCTGCGCCCGGTTTTCATTGCATTCCGTGCGCCTCGATGCCCTTACTCTTAACACCCAGCGGCAACTTCTCAAGAAATATTTTTTTCTATCGTGTAAATTTTTTATTGCGATCCGCTTTGGCCCGGGGAGGAGCGTCGCGGGGCAGCTTCTGAAGGGACCGCGGGCCGCTGCGCTGCGGAGGGTTGTTCGAGCCAAAACCGGATGCGCGAGACAAGGTGATCGGTGCTGGCGGGTTTTGCCATATGTTCATTGGCCCCGGATTCCAGGCCGGCATAGCGGGAGAACTCGCCCGCCAGGCCGGTGAGCAGGATGATCGGGGTGGCTGCGGTGGCGGGGTCCTTGCGCAGGATTTCGCAAACAGCGAAACCGTCCAATTCGGGCAGCACCAGGTCCAGCACAATCAAATCCGGCGGAGTGCCGAGCGCTTTCTTTAGAGCCTCCGTCCCATTGGAAGCAGTGATGGCGGTAAAGCCCGCGTCTTTAAGTCCCAGGCGCAGCAGCTCCAGCAACTCGGTATTATCTTCTACAATCAATATTTTTTTCGGCATAATTCTTACCGTGCGTTGACCAGAACCTGACCGCGCACAGCCGGCGCCAGACGGTCTTTGCAAAAGATTGAGCACGAACGGTGCCGCCCATTGGCTGCTGAGCCGGGTCACCGGGGCATAAAGCGATGCCTGCTGAATGACGGTTTTCCTGGGAATTCAGGCTCATTACGATACTTTCCTGACAGGCAATGGCCAAACTCTTGACACTTGAGAAATATTCGCTGGGGGTTGGCGACCGGTTTGGCCGCCAAGCCGCGGCCCAGTTGCGCGCCTGCATTGAGGCTGGCCGCAACGGTCTGCTCGTCGTACCCGTCTGGAACAAATCCAATCGCGAACACGTTCTGATTGGCTCCGAGCCTGTGGACACGCGCTGGGCGGCGGACACGGCTGTCAAGCGGCTCAGGTGGGACAAACCCTATCATGTGGACGCCGATCATATCGGCAGCAAGACAGTGGGCCGTTTTTTGCCCTATGCGGATTATTATACCATTGATGTGGCGGATTTCATCGGAAGCCCGATTGAATTGGAGCGCCTTGATGTTTTTTTGGACAGGCACCCTGAATGGGCCGGCCGTCTCGAGATACCGGGGGTAGCTCACCCATTCGATTTCGAGCGGTCCCGCCTGGTGGCCATTGCGCAGAAGTATCTTCCGGCCACTCAGGAGGCGGGCAGAATTTACCGCCAGATTGCCGCAGCAAAGGGCCAGGCCGCGTTTGTTACAGAAGTTTCCATGGACGAGACGCTCGATGCGCAAGGTCCTGGGGAACTGCTGCTGATTCTGGCCGCGTTGGCTGATGAGGGTGTGACAGCCCAGACCATTGCGCCGAAATTCACCGGGCGTTTCAACAAAGGGGTGGATTACGTGGGCAACCTGGCTCAATTCGAGCGTGAGTTTAGTGATGATGTAGCGGTCGTCCGCTTTGCCGCAACGCGGTATCCGTTGCCAAAAAGCCTGAAGCTCAGCGTCCACTCCGGCAGCGATAAATTTTCCTTGTACCCGGTGATGCATTCGGTTTTGAAACGGTTCGATGCCGGACTGCATCTAAAGACCGCCGGCACCACGTGGCTGGAGGAATTGATTGGCTTGGCACAGGCGGGGGGCGGCGGCTTGAGTTTGGCGAAAGAAATCTATGGCGAGGCCCTCGGACGCCTGGATGAGTTGTGCGCCCCGTACGCATCGGTGATTGATATTGATCGCGCCGGCTTGCCAACAGCCTCGACGGTGATGGGCTGGGCTGCTGAACAATTCGCCTCGGCGTTGCGCCATGACAAAACCGCGAGCACTTTTAACCCGCACCTCCGCCAGTTGCTGCACGTGTCCTACAAGATTGCCGCCGAAAAAGGAAACCGTTACCTCGATGCGCTCCAAGCCAATGAAGATGTTATTGCTAAAAATGTCATGACGAACCTTTTCGATCGCCATCTGGAGCCGCTTTTTCTTTGATCGATTCAAATGGGATTCTTCTACTTGACTCATGAGCCACTTCATTGCCATTGAGATTGGCGGCACAAAACTCCAGCTTTTCGCAGGGGACGATTCAGGCCGGATCATCAGCCGTCGCAAACTCGCGGTCCAGGTCGAAGGCGGCGGGGAAGGCATTCGGCGCCAAATCGAGGCGGAGCTGCCGCGGTTGATGCGGGCCCATGACAGCAAGGCGGTAGCAGTCGGGTTCGGGGGGCCAGTGGATTGGCGGGCAGGCCGGGTTGCGCGTTCGCATCAGATCGAGGGGTGGTCCGGGTTTGATTTAGCCTCCTGGCTCCATGGTTTATCCGGTCTGCCGGTAGTGGTGGAGAATGATGCCAACTCGGCGGCTCTGGGGGAGGCCTTGCGCGGCGCCGGATTGGGATTCGATCCTGTGTTTTATGTGACTCTCGGCTCAGGGGTCGGGGGTGGATTAGTCTTGGGTGGCGCCATTTACCATGGCGCGCCGCCCGGGGAGGCTGAGATTGGTCACGTGCGGCTGGATAGGCAGGGGACAATCCTCGAATCGCGCTGCTCGGGCTGGGCTGTGGATGCCAAAATCCGGGCACTAAAAACCGCGGAACCGGACAGCGCTTTGAGCCGGAGACTGGGTGAAGATACGGGCGCCGAAGCTGCTTATTTGCCGGCCGCACTAGCGCAGGGTGACGCGGCGGCGGAGCGAATTCTGCGCGAGACGGCGGAAGACCTGGCGTTTGGGCTTTCGCATGTGGTCCACCTATGCCATCCGGAAGTGATCATCATGGGCGGGGGTTTGTCAGGGGTCGGTGAGCCGTTGCGGGCTGCGGTGGCGCAAGCCTTGCCACCTTTTCTCATGGAGGTGTTTCGTCCAGGACCCCGCATTACCCTGGCGGCCCTTGGAGAAGATGCCGTGCCAGTTGGGGCCTTGGAATTGGCCCGGCGGCTCGTCTGCGTGTCCCGGTCAGGCGTGAAAAGAAGATAAGCGTATGCCCAGTTGTCCCCGTTTTTGACCGTATAGTAGGTATAGTAGCGTAAAGGTGGTATCCCGAGCAAAGAGGTTTAGCGGGCGGCCATCGCCAGGGAAAGGGGCGGTTTGGCGGAAAGGCCCGGGGAGGGGACTGGGCCAGACTGGCTTTTCTTCCAGACAACGTTGATAGCCGTCAGCAGGTCGCAAAGCGGAAATGGTTTCCAGAGCATGAAGCTGTGGACGCGCCGAATGAAGGCGTCAGAACGAGGGTCGGCCTGGTGACCGGTCATGAAGATGAAGCGGCGGCACAGATGCGGTTTGACGCGCTCGACCTCCTTGTAAAACTGATCTCCTGGCATATTGGGCATGACCATGTCCGAGAGTGTAATGTGAAACTCGGTTGCGATGACCTGGCGCAAGCCCTCCGAACCATCCGGGACGCTGGTGACCCGAAATCCCTCCGACTGGAGGAAAAGCTCCAAGGTCTCACGAAGGCTCTTGTCATCTTCAACGAGCAAAACCAGTTCTGGCCGTTCCACCTGGGAAGGCCGCAGGGGTGGGGAATCGACGACGGGCAGAGCCACCAGCGCCTGTTCTTCGGGGGTTTGATGAAGAGCCTGGCGCAAGGCAGCCAGGAGTAGCTCGTAATCCAGCGGCTTGAGGAAGAAGCCAACGGCTCCTGCCTCACGGCACCGCTGCTCATAATTCCCCTCATCGCTGCCGCTAATCACGACGATGGGTAATTCCCGGCTCTCCTCCATCCGCCTGAACCACGTCATCAGACCAAAGCCGTCCCAAGAGTCGGTTGGAAAATTAACATCCAGAATAAGCAGGTCCGGTTTCTCCTGGCGCATCAGGCTGATCCCGGTGGAGGAATCCGCAGCCGTAACGACCCGGTAACCCCTGCTCCGCAGTTTCATGGATAAGGCCTGCAGCACAACCAGGCTATCGTCGATAACAAGAATTGTCTTAGGTTTCATGAATCTATCCCCGTCTTTTTCGGCATAAAGCTAAGAACTGCTGCAAGCGCACTGCCACCTTTCGCGCATTTGCAAGATGCCTTTTGAGCAGGATTAAGGCCAGAAAAGGACTTGATGCAAGAAACTGCACCGCAGGAAGGAACGGAATAAACAACAGGGTAATGTTTCCAGCCTCGCAGATCCGGGAATTGGGTAATGGCCCCAAATGAAACCGCTTGAGGTCAGGTTTCGAAATGCGGAGGTTAAAGATGTCGGCGATCAGTTCCCGCACCCGGAGACTTCAACCCCGCAAAAGAGGAAGTTTGCGAACCGAACAAACCTCAGCTCTCTGCCGACCTGGGGATAGAGGCTGGAGACTTGGCCCAGAGTTAGTCTCAGACACAAAATTAAAAGACCCGTCCCGACCGCCTTCATAGCGAGCAACAACGCCACCGGACCTCCGAGCCCGGACATCGTCCTCGCCAAGCTGCGAAAGAGCGGATTGCTCTCCACGTCCCAGGCGCCTGCTGAATGAAAAGCGTATGCCGTCGAGAGCGCATCCAAAGTTGCTGAGACGACCAGGGCTATCGAGAACCAGTTGCCGGCTGCGCGTTTTTTTAGGAAGGATGCCATCATTCAAATGTGCTGTGTTCCCCGCGTTGAAAACTCGACACGAGGGGCGGCCCAAAAGCGCCAGAGGACTGGCGCAGTCCACGACGCTTCGCGCAGACCGATGCGAGAGGAGCTAGCGCAGCATTTTAATGCGCAGGTCCGTGGACTGGGCCGTCATCGGAGGACCAGCTTATAAAATCCTTTGCAAAAACTTCAGGCCTTTAACGGCGATCTCTTCCTGGGTCGGCTCGATCTGACGCCAAATGGCTGCCGCGCGGGCGATGACCTTCACGTTGGTCGTGAAGGACTCAATCACGACATCGCCTTGGTAATCGATTTCCTTTAGGGCAGCGGCTATTCCCGGCCAATCAATACAGTCGTTACCGGGCGTGCCGCGGTCGCAACCACAGGCATGCAGGTGGGCCAGGTGCTTGCCCGCTTTGCGGATAGCGGCGGCCTGGTTTTTCTCCTCGATGTTCATGTGAAAGGTATCGAGCTGAATCTTCAGCGCCGGGCTGCCGACATCTTTGACCATCTGCAGCGCCTGGTCGCAAGTGTTGATAAAGTCCGTCTCGAAGCGATTGAGCGGTTCGAGGCACACCTGTTTGCCGTGTTTCTGCGCGTAAGCGCAGAGGTCCTTGATATTCTTGACGGCTGTTTTCCATTGGCGCTTGTACTCGGCGCGGGGCACCGCATCGGCGCGGCCAACGGCCGAGTAGATCGGCCCAATCAGGGACGGGGAGTCCAGCACCACCATCTGGTCGATGACTTTTTTGAGATAATTGAGCCCGGTTTTCTGCTGCCGCGGTGTGCCGCGCAAATCCCGGTCGGGCCCCAGGCAGGCGCAAACCGAGCCGCACACCAGCCCGGCCTTGTCCAATTCCCTCTTCACCACCGCAGGATTGATGTGGGAGGGGTCCTCGATAGGAATCTCGACGGATTCAAAGCCCCATCGTTTGATTTTTGGAAAGAGATTTGTGCTCTTGTTGGTAAACGGCGATGTCAGGAGGAATGTATTGATTCCGAATCTCATAGATGGAAACAGAGGCTAAAGGGTTCATACCAACTGTCAAAGCGTTTCGTTGCCAACCAAGTGCATCCTCTCCCCGGCCCCTTCCCCAAAGTCCCCAAAGGAGGAGAGGGAGAATCTCTCGGCAACGGCAGCTTACAGTTCCAGCGCATGTTGCAGACTCCATTATAAAGGGATTACCCTGTCTCTCGGCTAAACCTTTCCAATCCATTTGCGGTCTTCCCAAACGGCCTTGAGCGAGGTCAGGTTGCGGCGGTCCAACAGGTGCCGGGCGGCGCCGGCTAAATTTCCTTTGCGCAATTGCTTCCAGGCATCGCTGGCGCTAATGGCCACGAACTGCAGCACGCTGGGGTCACGGTAGCAATCGATCATGCAACGCGTGCAACCGTCTCGGATGAGTTTCGATTCGTCGAACTCGTAAATGCTGCACATCGGCTTTTCCCAAAAATGGCACCTGTATAAGTTCAGTTTCCAATCGAGGTAAAAGTACTTGTGCCCGCCCAAACAACCGAAACGCTCCGGTTGGCGCCGCAGGTGCCGTTGCATTTCGCTCAGCGACTCCGTCGGATTGACCACCGGGAAGCCGCTGCGCTTTTTCATTTGTTTGATTTTCTCGAAGACCTGGATCAGTTCCTCGGTTTTGTAGCTGACCAGGCTGGAGTCGCTGAAACTCAGGTAGCTGGATGCCAGGTTGGTCAGCGGGTAACTGAACGTGCAGCTCTTGAAACCCAGTTCGCCAAGAAACGCCGGCAGCTTATCGTAGTCCTCGATCAACTTGCTCGCCGTCACGCTGGCGGTCGTCTGAATCCCCAGTTCGGCAAACACCGCGTTGGCCCGCTGAATCTTGCGGCAGACATCCGGCAGCCCGCGGTTCTTCTCGTGCCGGGCCACATCATGGGCGTCAATGGACATGATCACGCTGCTCAAACCGTCCGAGGCCAGCTCGCGCATATTGGCCTCCGTCCAGAGCGATCCGTTTGTGCAGATCATCGGGTGAATCCCGCGCTCAGCCGCGTAGCGCGTCATCGCCCGCAGGTCTTTGTGCACCAGCGGCTCGCCCCCAACAAACAACAGGTAACCGATGTGATTCTTCACGCAAATATCGATCACATCCCGTGCCTCCTGCAACGTCACGCTCCGCCGTTGCTTCGGATCGAAGCGGTCCACGGCAAATCCGCAGAAATCGCATTTGGCATTACAAATATTGGTGATGGCAAACTGGAGGTAACCGGGACCGCCATGATTGAGCACATCCCGCATCAACTTGATCAGACCCGTTTTGGGCCGGGCAACAGGCGGTGGCGTTTGCGAAAGCGCCTCCGGGGCGGGGGCGGCATCGGTTCGGCTGCGGCTCAACGTAGCGGTGTCGGTGCTCATGTCGGATAAACTCGCGCATCTTGGCGGGAAATCCAGCGCGGGAGCAATGCTTTCTTGAGCCTTCCGGCTTCTCCGGTTGGTTCCGACTGTTCCGGCATCTTGGTCGTTCAGATTAATCATTTGACAAAAATTCCCGAGAATGATAAGCCACCTTATATGTCAAGGCACATAAACAGACGCCGCTTCGTCCAATCCACGCTCCTTTCAGCCGCAGCCCTTCCGCTGGCGCTCAAAGCTCAATCTACGGACTCCTCACCCCCGGCGGGCACGTCCGGCTTGACTCTCTCGGTGGAAGCCCTGCCCTCAGGCACCCTGGGAGGCCAGCAATTCAGCCGTCTGATGATGGGAGGCAACCTGATCGGCGGCTGGTCCCATTCGCGCGACCTTGGTTATGTCTCGACCCTGATGCGCCGTTACAATACCCCCGCCAAAATCCGCGAGACACTCGAGCGCGGCGAAAGCCAGGGTATTACGGCGATTAACACATGGGTCATGGACGACAACTCCCAGATTTTTGAACATTGGAAAGCTGGAGGCAAGCTCAAGTGGTTCGCGCAGACCCGGCTCGATGCCGGCGGCGGTTTTTCTCAAATTCAGCGGGCGATTGACGAAGGAGCCGTTGGCGTTCATCTGACAGGTGATGCCTGTGAATCACTTCTGGACCAGGGAAAGATGGAAAAGATTGCACAGAGCATCGAGTTTATCAAAGCCCGAAAGCGGATTGCGGGGGTGGCCGCGCATGACTTGAGAGTGGTTGTCGAGTGTGAGAAGGCCAAGCTGGACGTGGATTTTTACCAGAAAACCCTCCATACCCACGAGTACTACACCGCGCCCCGTCCGGGAGAGACAGGCGCCCTGGGAACTCATGACAACTCCTGGTGTGCCGATCCGCAGGCGGTTATCGAGGTGATGGCCAAGGTCCGCAAGCCCTGGATCGCCTTCAAGGTGCTGGCTGCAGGCGCCATCCCGCCACGGGCGGCTTTTCCTCATGCGTTTAATAACGGCGCCGATTTCGTTCTGGTGGGCATGTTCGATTGGCAGATCGAGGAAGACGCCAATCTGGCGCGGCGGGTCGTCAATGTCGTAAGCGGCGCATCCTCGAAGCGAACGCGGCCATGGTTTAGCTGAGCCCTTGGCGCCTCCCCGTTCGGAAGTGGCGGAAGGGGAGAGGGAGAAGCATCGGCAGATTAAAGATGTAGTTCATTGTCGATGACCTGATTGCCGCGGTGTAGCCGGAGTTCACCTGGCGTCCTTCTTTCGCTGCCACTGGGGCCTGGCTACCGGGCTCCTTGCGGCCATTCATGGGCTCACTTCTCTGCGTACCGCCAGACCCAATCGCCGTTGTCCAGGTCCACGCTGCCGCTCTTGGTCAACGACACGGTCCCGCTGTCGTCCTTTGCGTTCCAACCGATCGAATAGAGAACGAAATGCCTGTCGTCTATGGCATGGTAATGGAGCGCTTCCCCGCCAACAGGGTCTCGGGGGACCTTGCCGATAAATTGCGGCGCCAACGCATCGAGGGCATCGGGATACCTCCCCTGCGCCAGCCGGTAGCGTTCGAGGGCGCAGCCGGTGCGGGCCAAATTGACGGCGGCTTGGCCAAACGCGAATTTCCGCGCGCAATTCGGCAGTGACGGAAGCAACAGCTTGCACACCATCGTGTATGGGCCGAAGGGCATCGCATCCAACGAGGCATCCGCCTCTTTGACCAGTCCAGGAGCAATGGTCTGCTGAGCCACATTGCCAATCGGCAGGCATTGTTCGAATATGAATTTCGAGCCGCGAAGTTCGTTTTGATAGAACCAGCCGGAAGGCATCAAATGAGCAGGGATGTCTTCGACGCTCATTGCGCCGTTGTCAACATCCTCTCCCAGATTGCGCAACTCGTCCCGGTGCCGCCGCAGGAATTCCGTGGCAGAGACCTGGCAAGTATTTTCAGCGCGAATGGCCCGTTCATAATCGGCAACAAAGTCCAGAGCAGCGAGTTGCTGGTCCAATTGGGAAAGCTGGGCATCACTCCAGCAATGCGTCTCGAGGCCCTGCCAGATGCTCTGCTCGGTGATGAGCACCATGGCGATGCGCACTAGTTGCGAAATGAGGAATGGCTCCGAGCGAATTTTCCCCGTGCAACTCAATGCCAGTCCAACATCGTCCAGCGCCTTTTGGCTCTGTCCGGCTTGGATTTCGGCCAACGCGCGCAAGCGTAAAACGACAGCGGACCCCTTAAGCGGGGCCAGGTGGGGCAGCAGAATGGTGAACACCTCCTCGGCATCGTAATTAAGCGGGAAGCGTGACTGGGGCAGCGCCGCATCCCGGCGCAGCTCCTCGATTGTCGAATCATATTTACTCAAGGCCAGCAGCACGTCGGCCGCCGGTGTCTGCGGTTGCGCCGGGACCGGAAATAAGTTAGTGGACAGCGCCAGTTTTCGGTAATAACGCTGCCACACTTCCAAGTCACTGCCGATACCCTTCTGCCAGTTCCCGATACCGTTGGTGGGACCGTTGCCATTGGCTTCCAGAGGCATATCGAGCCGGTTGACAACATTCGTATTTTGCGGTGACACCTTGTGGCCGTTGCGGTCCAGAATCCGGCTGTAAGTGCCGGCCACCAGGGGCGTCATTGCAAAGTTCTGGTCTTCGGGGACCTTTGGGGGAATGAATGCGGAGAAATCGAACTTCTCACCCTTGGTTTCCCATTTGGTTTTGAAATGGTCCCAGGCCAGCTTCCCGCGCACGTCCTCCTCGGCATAAAACAGGGCGATCAATCCGGCCAGGCAACACAGGCTGATGAGAAATCGTTTGAAATTGCGCCAACTGGAAAGGCACTGGATCGCAAGCCCGATTACCAGCGCTGACGCCAGGGCGATTCCGATGGCGAGCAGCCAGAGCAAGGCGTCGTCAGATTTCCCAGTAACCGCGCCAAGAATGAGCCGGATGAGAACCGCTAGGGTGGCGATCAACAACCCCCAGCCTGCGAACCACAGCCACCCCGTTAGCGGGCGTTTCCAACCGAGCGCCTTTGTTGCATTGGTGTCCTGCATCATGAAGTTAGACAAGACAGCGGCAGATGCCTCACGTCGCCACGGTATTTGGCGGTTACAAGCCCGATCCCCAACATTCTCGATGCACAATGATCGAGCATTTTGAATTCTTCACTGAAAGAAACCATCCAACAAAGTTTTCGACGAGGTTTCCGACAAAGGGAGGCGAAAGGCGCTGGATAAATGTCCAAGCTTCAGAGCGGGCACGGGTTATTCCACCTCGACGGTTACGACGCCAAGAATCCTGGTCTCGCGGCGTTGGAGGAGGCGGGCGAGAGGACCGAGGGTTTGCCAATAAACAAAGGCCATCAAGGCGGCCAGGGCCAGCGAGAAGAGAAGGTTGACCGGCACGGCGCTGGGCCAGCCGGCCTGTTGCCACAAGAGGCCCGCCAGCGGGGGAATGAAGACGGGGGCCATGGCGAGCGGGAAGAGCAAATGGCAGAATACCATGACCAGCATCGCCAGGCCGGGCATCTTGGTCGGTTTCATCGAGCCTTGTTGGATGCGATAGGGCACAAGAATGGAAAGCAGGTTGCCCACGAGTCCCGCCAGCAGGAGGAGGGCGGCGAGTTGCGCCAGGGCAGCCAGCAGAATAATGGGCGCGAGGCGCAGCCACGCCGTGATGAACGTCAGCAGGATGATGCCAAAACCGGCGCCCGCCGGGAGGCAGGCGAGGTTTTTGCCCAGAAGAATGAGGCGCCTGTGCGCGGGCGAAAGGATGAGCGAGCGGAAACCGTCACGGTCGAACCCGAACTGGTTGGTGAAGAATTGGACGAGCATGAAGACCGAGAAAACCATGGCGCCGGTGGCAATGAAGGGTTTGGCGGCTTCAGGCATTTTGGGGGCGCCTCTGACCAGGAAGGAGCCGCCGACCATGAGGGTCACGAGAAAGGAACTTGCCCAGGCCATTTTAACTTCAGGGGCGCGGAGCATCGAACGAAAGGTCGCCAGGGCAAGGGTGGCGGCTTGTTCGGGGACGGCGGGCAGAGGGAGTTCGAGGAAGCGCCTGCGGGCGCCGGCGGGGTTGGCGGGTGGAGGTTTGGCCGGGTCGCGCTTAGGACGTGTGCGGGCTTTTTGGCCGGTGTTGCCCAGGTAAAAGCGAATGGTGGCGCGATAGGCGCGTCGCAGGCCGAGCGCACCGAGGGCAAGGCAGCCCAGGGCGCCCAACAGGGCAGGCAGCGGGCGGCCTTCGGCCAGGGCCCCGGCCCCAAGAGGCACCCAGAGCGGCGGTATAAACTTCTGGGCAGCGAGGAGTTGGTCGAGCGCGGCGTCCTTTTGCTGAGGCGCGTTTTGATGTTGCTGGGAGTTGGCTGTGGCCGGGTGGCGGCCCGCGCGCCGGATGATGTTGAAATAGACGTTGGGTCCCTGGGAGAGCAGAACGAAGACGAGCGTAATGCCAACCAGGACGGAGCGGCGGCGGCGGGGGTTGGACATCAAGGAGGCCAGCCAGCCGCGCAGGCAATAGGTCCAGGCGCTGATCATGAAGACCATGCTCAGGGCCAGCGGGACCAACAACAGCATCGCGCCCCCACGCGAGATGGCCAGGCCAAGGGCCAAACCCATCATGCCGGGCACGAGGATAATAACGCTCAGGGTGAGGTGGGAGGCCAGATAGTTGATGAGGAACATCTGGCTCAGGGACACCGGCAGGTGCATGAGGCGCTGGAGGTCGATGGTCTCCGAGCGTTGTATTTCGGCGAGCAGCCCCAGCGTCCATAAAAACAGGAACGCGACAGTGACACCAAACCAAACGAACAGGATGACCAGGGGTTTGGCGGCGCCCAGGGCGAATATGCCTGCGAACAAAGCCCCTGTGAAAGTCCCCCCGCCCAGGACGAGCATGGCGGCTATGGCCAGCACGGCAATGGCCGCGCCCAGGCCGCCGTGGCGTGTCCACTGGTTGCGCGTGAGGCGCCAGCGCAGCCAGAGGATGGTCTTGAAATGGTCGAAATTCATTTCAACCCTCGAGCCAGCTCAGCTTCTGCGCCTCGTGTTCGCCATTGCCGACCACCGCGAGGAACTTGTCTTCGAGCGAGCCGGCGCCGCGCAGCTCGTCCATAGTCCCTTGATGAACAAGTTCCCCATGGGCAATGATGCCGACGTCGGTGCAGAGTTTTTCCACAATCTCCAGCACGTGCGAAGTGAGAAAAACCGTGGCGCCGCGCCCGACGGATTGCTTGAGGGTGTCGCGCAAGACGCGGGAGGCGACGGCATCGACGCCCTCGAAAGGTTCATCGAGGAACAAGAGGTCGGGATTGGGGAGCAGAGCGGCGGCCAGGGCGAGTTTCTTCTTCATGCCATGGGAGAATTCGAGCGTGAGCTTTTTCTCGTCGGCTTCGAGGTCCATCATGGCGAGCAATTCGTCGCACCGCTCGCGGACGGTGGCTTGTGGCAGGAGATACATGCGCCCGATGAAGGTGAGGTATTCGCGCGCAGTGAGGTTATCGAAAAGGGCGAGGTTCTCCGGCACGACGCCGATGCGGCGCTTGACCTCGATGGCGCGGTGGGGGTCTGCAACGTCCTCGCCCAGAATGCGGATAGCGCCGGAGGTAGGGGCCAGCAGGCCGGTGAACATCTTGATGGTGGTGGATTTGCCGGCGCCGTTGGGGCCAAGGAAACCATAAAAGCGGCCCGATTCGACGCGGAGATTGAGGTTATTGACGGCACGGAACTGGCCGAAGTCGCGTGTCAGGTTGGTGGTCTGGATGGCAGTGCTCATGGTAACTTGACCGCTGGGGAGGTTGGAGGGAGTGGGGACAAAAAGCAACCAGGGGATTTTAGAATTTTGATTTTAGATTTTCGATTGAGGACAGATCATGCAGGGAGCAAGTGGTTTGCTCAACCCTGGGACTGAATGCTCACTTAATGCCGAGCGGTTGTTTACTGAGAAAAGGAGAGCGCTGAAGGCCGAGAGCTCTTGAGCCGAGAGTTTCCGACAAAGGCAGATGAGATCATTATGAAAACACGTCCAAACTCCACTCCCTCTCCTCCCCCGGGGAGGAGAGGGCCGGGGAGAGGAGGCTCCACTCGCTGCGCACGACAATGAAAGTCTTAAGCGTCACCAGCGAACAGGCGCCTCTCCCCGACCGCAAAGAGGAAACCGTTGAAAATTCGGTTCAGCATTGATACAAGAGACGTTCGCCGGGGCGCTTCGCGAGTTGCTCGCGGATGGTTTTCCCGGATAGAGTCCTTAAATGTCAAAACATGGTGTAAACCAGCCCAGTTTGGCTGCGATCGCAGAAAAATTCGTGTTAATTCGTGAAATTAGTGTCTCGTTCCGCCGCCTCGCTATGCGGATTTTTATGAGAACCGCCACATTGCAGAAGGGCCGTCAATGAGAGCGGCCAAAGAAGCGTTCGAACGAAGGCCGGTCATCGCTGGGGCGCGCAAGACCAAGATCGTTGCCACGCTCGGGCCGGCGACGGAGTCCCCGGAGATGATCGGACGGCTCATCGAGGCGGGCGTGAATGTCTTCCGTCTCAATATGTCTCACGCGACGCACGACTGGCTGCGCCGGGTGGTGAGCGACATCCGGGCGGCGGCGGCAGCACGGCGGAGTTTTACGGGCATCATGATGGACACCCAAGGCCCCGCCATTCGCACCGGCAACCTGGGCGTGCCGCTGGATTTGCGCCCAGGCCAGAAACTGGTCCTGACCGTGCGCGGGGAACGCAGCGAGGAGGAGCGGTCGGTGGATGTCAATTATGCGAACTTCGTCAACGACATCAGCATAGGGGATGTTGTGCTGGTGGATAATGGGAACATCGAGATGAAGGTGCTGGCCAAGCACGGCAACCGCGTCGAGTGCGAGGTGCTCACCGAGGGGAAGCTGCGAAGCCGGCGGCATATTAACCTGCCCGGGGTCAAGGTGAGCCTCCCGGCGCTCACGGCTAAAGACATCCAGGACGTGCAGGCCGGCCTCGCAGCAGGGGTGGATTTGATAGCCTTGTCCTTTGTGCGCGAAGCCCGGGACATATTACAGCTTAAAGAGCTGTTCGAGGGCGCCAAGAATGTGCCCCTGGTGATCGGCAAGATAGAAGACCAGCAGGCCCTGGCCAACCTCGAAGACATCGTGAGAGAAGCCGATGGCATCATGGTGGCGCGCGGCGACCTGGGAATCGAGATTCCGTACGAAGAGCTGCCAATCGTCCAGCGGCGCATCGTCAAGCTGTGCCTGCGTCATGGCAAACCGGTGATTGTGGCGACCCACATGCTCGAGAGCATGATCGAATCTCCCATGCCCACCCGCGCGGAGGTCACAGACGTGGCCAACGCCGTCTATGAACAGGCCGACGCAATTATGCTGAGCGGCGAAACGACGGTAGGCAAGCACCCGCTGCGTTGTATCGAGGTGTTCGACCGGATCGCCACACGAATCGAGCGCAGCGGCGGAGCGAACTTTTCTGAATCGTGCGAGCTGACCAGCCCGCGCCAAAAGCTGGTCAAAAGCGCGGTGGTGATGGCCAACGAATTAAAGGCGGAGGCGATCCTGGTCATTACGCGCAGCGGCAATACGGCGCGGCACACGGCGTGGCTGCGCCCGCGCTATTCGAAGATATATGCCTTGTGCCCGGGCGAGGAAGTGGCGCGGGGCCTGAGCCTGAGTTGGGGGGTGAGGCCGTTCGTGGCGCCGTTCGATCTGATCAACCCGGAGAACACCATCGAGGCGGCGCTCAAAAGCCTGCTCGCCCAAGAGCGGTTGCACCCGGGGGCCACAGTCGTTGTGATTGGCCTCATCCTGGTGAGCGACCAGATCGTCGATGCGGTGCAGATGCGGGTGGTGTGAACCGAGCGCATCTTGACACTGCCACCGGAACGCCGGCTCAGCCGGCAGCAGTGTGTAATTCACCGCCCCTGCCGGCTAAAGCCGACGTTCCGCGGCGGCTACAACAAGTTCCGGTGGCAGTGTCAAGATGTGCTCGTGTGAACCTGGGGCGGCAATTCTATTTTTAAAACAGGCTCTTAGGCTTCTTATTCCCACGGGTCGTTTTGCTTGGCAGTCTTTGCCAGTTGCCCCGGGTTGCTGGGCGGGGCCGCTTCCTGTTTTTGGGCTCGAAGCGCCTTGACCTCATCGGCGGTGACTTCTTTGCCCGAGTTCCCGAATGAATTATAGACAAACGTCAGCGCGTTGGCGATGTCCTCATCCCCTAACGGGAAGGAAGGCATGCTGTTGTTGAAGCTCTTGCCATTGACCACGATTTGCCCCTGGCGCCCATGAAGCAGGATGCCAATCGCGCGTTTCTTGTCCGCGTTGAGAAAATCCGACTCGGCCAGCGGGGGGAACTTGTCCGGCAGCCCAAGGCCGGTAGGCTGGTGGCACACCGCGCAAACGACGTTGAACAGCCGCTTTCCGGCCTCGATCTTCTCGGCTTTGGATGTGAGCAAACCCCCAGTTTCAGGAACCCCATACACCGCCCCCTCCTCGACCCAATTCTTGATTGTCTGCCGTTCTTGCTTCGTCATCTCTTCGGATTCCGGACTGTTGCCAGCCGGCATCGATTGCTTGTAATAATGCCCCTTCCAACTGTCCCAGACCCTGCGCTTTAACTCCCAACGGTCGGCAAAGGCCGTCTTGTAATCACCCCAATTGGGCAGCTTCGTCGTCTCTTGATTATGGCACCGGAGACATTTGCCCATGACGATGGGCTTTACATCGCGCAGATAGGTGATGCTGGCGGCATGGCCATTGGTGGCCTCAAGGGTTGCCGGCGGGTTGGCTTGCCCGTAGGCGCTCCAACCCATCGCCGCCACACTCAGGATACATACAGTGAACAGGTTCTTTTTCATAGAGAGAAGGGGCCGGCAGGCGGAACAACCAAGGCTGGACGAGGCGCGCTGTGCTGATGCAGCGCGCGGACTGTGCCTAAATTGTCGGCCTGTTGACATAAAGTGGTTATCACTTTCAATTGCAATGCAACCTTAACTGCCTGGCCGGCTGGTGCTTCGCGTTTTTTGGCGAAGACCAACCCTATTTTGCCACAAGAACAACAAGAAGTGATAATGACAAGCCCAATGTTCATTCCTATAACTTAGACTCATCATTAAGCATTCGGATGGGAACATACGCTCTAAGGTCCAAGCCACCGAAAAGCGCCTGCGTTATCTTCCTGAACTCCCTTTTAACAGCGCGCCGTGCTGCACATGCCAGCGTTGGGCCTGCCGGCCCAATTCCTGGGGCCAGTTCTCTTCGGTGGCGGTCATGAACACCTGGCCGCGGGCCTGCTCCGAGCGGGCGAGCAAGGGCACCAGGCCGGTGCGGCGTTTGAGGTCTAGCTCCCCCATGATATCGTCGATGAGCAAGACCGGGGGCGCGCCGTGCAGTTGGGTGAGGTATTCGGCCTGGGCCATCTTGAGGGCAATGGCCAGAGTGCGTTTCTGGCCTTCACTGGCGTATTGGGCTGCGGCGCGGTCGGCCAAAGAGAGGTGCAACTCATCCCGGTGCGGTCCCAGGAGGGTCATGCGCCAGGCCAGTTCCCGGGGGCGCGTGTTGGCCAATTCGACGGCAAAATCTCCCTTCACACTGGGGGCATACTCGATGCGCAACTCCTCGCTTGAAGCGGCAATGCGCCTGTAGGCCGCAATGACTAACGGGGTGAACCCCGGCGCCAACTGGTGGCGCAGCCGGATGATTTCCGAGCCTGCGCCAACCAATTCGCGGGAGAAGCCCTCGAGGGCTGCCGGCTCGGGCGCGGGTTTTTTGAGAAGCGCATTGCGCGCGCGCAGCGCTTTGGTGTAGCGCTGAAGCAGGGGCAAATAGCTTGGATGCGTTTGGGACAGCAGCAGGTCCATGAAACGCCGCCGCGCGCGTCCGGGGCCTTTGACCAGCAACAAATCTTCTGTGCAGAACACCACTGTCCGCAGCACCCCGAGATACTCGGTGAGCCGGCGCACGGGCCGGTTATTGAGCGAGAGGCTCCGCTCGCGGGCCGACCAGTACATCCTGGTCTCCTGCGGGGCCTGGCCGACGATTTGGCTGCCGACGAAATAGCCCTTTTGGCCATGACGCACCATCTGGGCGCCGCCCACGCCGCGGAACGAGCGCAAAGTCGCAATGAGATAAATCGCTTCCAGAATGTTGGTTTTACCTTGGGCGTTATCTCCAAGCAAAAGGTGAAACCCAGGCGCGAACTCCACATCCAGCCGCGCGTAATTGCGGAAATCGCGTAATCTAAGTCGCGCCAGGTGCACTCCGCTTCATTTGCCACAACCCGCCTCAAAAGACACGAAAATTGCCGCAGGCTCAGAGTGCCAATGATAAGGCCGGTTCCAAACCTTTGTAGGAGACGACGTGGGGAGTCTCTGATCAAGACCGTCTGCCGGCCGCCTTTGCTTCACCCGGAAGTTGCTGGTCAGAGACTCCTTACGTCGTCTCCTACAGCAGTCCAGAAAGGAGCTGCTCACTTGTTCACAGGGCGCGGTCAACAGACTGTGAGTGATCGGTCAATACTGGCCAGCAACTCGTGCTTGTCCCCTCGGGCCTGATTCATTCAAGCTAGAGTGACGCTTTTATTACTATGAATCCTTTGCTGGCGAGCGAACAAATCCAGGAATTCCTGGACACTTTCCCCTCGAAAAGCCGCAGACGCGGCAAACACTATTTTATTGACGGCGCCGTTATTGAATTGGCGTGTATTGAACAGGACCGGAAGTATGCCGCCGTAGTTCGGGGCAACGACGATTACGATGTGACGTTTAGGTATGATCCGACCGCGGGCTGGTCTGCACTGTGCACCTGCCCCATGGAGCGTGACTGCAAACACGCCGTTGCGGCCATGCTGGCCCTCAAGAGCAACGGGGCACAACTTTCGACCATTGCTTCCTCGCTTGGCTCTAAATCCAATTCCAAATCGAAACCCAAAGCCCCGGTCGTCTTGCGCCAGGAACCGAAAGTCCCGCAACCCCCGGCGTCTGCTTTAACCGTTGCCTTGGCGCAAGAACTCGGGCGCAAGTTGGACCGGGCCGAAGTGGCCTATGTGGATTTCATCCGACACTGCTATGAGAATGCGCGCAACGGCGCCTGCATAACCGGGCAGGACCTCAGCCGGCTTTCTCCGCAAGTGCAAGACTACGCTTGGACACCGCTGACATTGTGGCCCAAGGCGCCTCGGGACGATCACCAGTTTTGGCTCTATTGCGCCTGGGAACTTCGCCGCCGCAAGGCCGCTATTCCCCAGTTCATGGTTCCGGTGACGGATTTGGCCGCCATCGAACCGGCTATGAACGAGTGGCAACGGCGTAAACTCATCGAGTCCTGGCGCGCCGACCTGGCGCAAACTGCAAGCGAGAGCCAACCGGAAGGCGAACCCGTTGATTTTCGGCTGATGGTGCTGCCCGACGAAGTGCGAGTACAATGGAAAATGGGGTTCGAGGAAAAGTTCAAGGACCTCAAACAAACGCACGTGCGCCGTTTCCACAATGAACAGGAGAATGGCGCGTTAAACGTCACGCCCCAGGCCGACCCCATTTGGAACGCGCTGTACAAGCCTTATGACTATTACACCGCCTGTCATTTCGAGTACGACAGCGCGGAAACGGGCAAGTTGCTGAGGCGCGTCTTGGCATTTCCTGACTTGGCCGAACGTATTGTTTCATCCGATGGCCTGCCGCTCGCGCGCCCAGCCGAGCCGCTTGAGTACCAGCTTCAGCCGGCCAAGGATGAATCCGATGATTATGAGTTATCCCTGCGTTTGGCCGACGGCTCGCCGGCCCCACCCGTCTTGCTCGCGCTGAGCGGCCAGCCTTCTCTCTATTTGACGGCGCGCGCCCTGTTTCAGGGACCTCCCCCACACCAGTTTGGCATGCTCGAGCCGGTCCGCATCCCAGCCCCTGCTATGGAATGCGCGCAAGGGGTGGCTTTCATCCAGAGCCTGCAGTTGGATTTGCCCCAGCGGATACTGGAGCGGACGCGCCGGGTCCAGGCCGTGGTGAAGCTCTGTTGTGAAGTAAAACCAACTTACCAAGGCAGCCAGAACGAGGCCGTGTTTATTCGCGTTCTTTCCGAGGTCGAAGGAAAGCATACCGAGCACTGCGGCAGCGAGGGCTGGCACGTCCCGCCCAATGCCAGCATGCCGCGCGCAAAAAAACAACCGGCAGGCAGCGAGGAGGTTATTCCGCTCATCGACCGCTCGGCTCAAAAGCGATTCCCCGCCCTGCTCGAGGCCTTGAATGCCAAGTGGGAGAATTACCACGGAAGCTGGCGAATCCGGCTGACCAAAAGTTTTCCGGAAACATTCCTTCCCTGGCTCTCCTCCCTGCCACCCGAAGTCGAGGTCCAGCTTGATCGCGAACTGGCCACCCTCAGGGACAACCCGGTCTCAGGCACTCTGCGGCTCGACGTCGAGGAAGCCGGTGTCGATTGGTTCGACCTCAAAGTCGCCCTCAACGTTTCGGACATGACCCTCACCCCTGAGGAATTGAAGCTTCTGCTCAATGCCCGCGGCGGCTTTGTGCGCCTGGGCAAAAAGGGGTGGCGCCGCCTCCAGTTCGACCTCACGCCGGAGGAAGATGAGCGCCTGGCCAGGCTCGGCTTGAATGCGCGCGATTTTACCGCCGAACCGCAACGGCTCCATGCCTTGCAACTGGCCGATGAGGCGGCGCGCAAGTTCTTGCCGGAGCAAAAGGCAGAGGAAATTCACCGCCGCGCCGCCGAGTTGAAAACGCGTGTTACACCGCCCGTCCCTGCCGCCATCCACGCCGAACTGCGCCCCTACCAGGTCGAAGGTTTCCATTTTCTGTCGTATCTGACAGCCAACCGTTTTGGGGGCGTGCTGGCCGATGATATGGGTTTGGGCAAGACCCTCCAAACCCTCGCGTGGCTTTCCTGGCTGCGCTCCGGCGGCCATCAATCCGCAGCGGCCCACAACGGCAACGGCGGCAATGGCAATGGAACCAATGGGAACGGCAGCAATACCAAGGAGAGCAACGGCAACGGCAGCAACGATGAGGCCAAAATTAATGGCTCCTGCCCATTGCCCAGCCTGGTCGTTTGCCCAAAATCCGTTATGGACAATTGGCGCGCCGAGGCCCAAAGATTTTGCCCGGGCTTGCGCGTCCGGCTTTGGCAGGGTGAAGAGGCGGCGGCCTTGGAATCCGCCCGCGCCGAGGCTGACTTGATTGTTCTCAATTACGCTCAAATGCGCAGCCTAAGCCCCGAGATAGCCCAGGCACGCTGGCAAGCGGCCATTCTGGATGAAGCGCAATACATTAAGAACCCCGATTCGCAGACCGCCCAAATCGCGCGCACGCTTCGAGCCGAACATCGGCTGGCCCTGACCGGCACCCCCATCGAAAACCGCTTGCTCGATCTCTGGAGCATCTTCGCCTTCTCGATGCCCGGAGTTCTGGGCAACCGCGCCCAGTTTACCCGCCGCTATAACCACCAGGAGGACCCGCTCGCCCGCCGCCGCCTTGCCTCACGCGTCCGCCCATTCCTGCTGCGCCGTGCCAAAAGCCAGGTCGCCCAGGACCTGCCCGATCGCATCGAAGAAGACCTCATCTGCGAAATGGAAGGCGAGCAGAAGACGCTGTACCGCGCGGAATTCAAGCGCGCGCAGCAGATGCTGCTGAGCATCGCCACGCAAAAGGAACTTAACGAGCAGCGCTTTCATTTCCTCACCTCGCTGCTGCGATTGCGCCAGATTTGCTGCCACCCGGCGCTGGTCAGCGAGGAATTGGCCAAAGCCGAGAGCGCGAAGGTCAGCGCATTGTTGGACCTGCTCGAACCATTAATGGAGGAAGGCCATAAAGTGCTGGTCTTCTCGCAGTTCGTTTCCATGCTCGGCATCTTGCGCCAGACCGTAATTGAGCGGAAATGGGCGCATTTCTATTTGGCAGGTGAAACGGAAAACCGAGGCCAACTCGTGCAAGAGTTCCAGATAGCCAAAGGGGCCGCGGTCTTTTTAATTTCACTCAAGGCCGGCGGTTTCGGCTTGAACCTCACGGCGGCCAGTTACGTCGTCTTGTTCGATCCGTGGTGGAACCCGGCGGTGGAGATGCAGGCCATCGACCGCACTCATCGCATTGGCCAGACCAGCAAAGTGATGGCCTACCGGCTGCTCATCAAAGACAGCATCGAACAGAAAATCCGCCAACTCCAACGCGCCAAGGCCGCCCTGGTCCAGGATGTCCTCGGGGAAGAGAAGTTTGCCCAAAGCCTCACGCTCGATGACCTGCGGTTCCTGTTCAGCGATGAGCCGGCGGCTCCTGAATCGTCAAGACGTCCACAAAATACCCTCGCGCGCCTGAGCCCCTCTTTCGCGCCCCAGCCAACTCTCTAAACCGAGCCAGCCTGAATCGTAGTGCCTCAGTCTTGGCGGGGCGGAACGCCGCCTTTAGGCGCCTTTAGGCGGCAGCGCCTGCCGTCACTAAACCGATTACGCACATTGAGCGTTGAACATTGAGTATTTGCTATTATTTATTGGGGCCTCTGACAGTTTTTACGGAGGGGCTCAGAATCTTACAGAGCTGCGTGCAATGAAAAATGGAAAATGCTCGATGCACAATGCTCAATGAGTCCGGTCACCGCATGGGGCTGCCGGCTAAAGCCGGCTGAAGCCAGCGTTCCGGTGTGTTGGGGCGGGACGCATGAAGTTAAGTTAAGCGCTCATGAGGATGACCCTGATCCGCACGTAATTTTCTGAAAAGACGAAAAAACTGCTTCTAGGCGCATTTTTTCTGTTGACATGATATAGATAGTATGTCTATATCACACGCATGTCTGCGCGCATACCCACTCAACATAAGTCCCCCTTCGAAATCGACCCCCGACCGCTCGACGAAATGGCCAGCCCTCACGCTGGCCTGCTGGCCACCTCGCGGGCGTACCGTTCGCTCAAAATCCCCGA
>DASYZB010000080.1 GCA_035946615.1 Verrucomicrobiia bacterium | reverse complement strand
CATAAGCCACCACGGCGGCCCCTTGCGCTTGGAGCAATGCCCGGAACGAATTGTCGATCGGGCCGCGCGCCGGGACGATGTACGCGCCCGGGTCGCCCTTGGCCCGGAGCTGCTCGGGAATGGCCAGGTTGGCCGGCTCGCCTGTATCCAGGAGCGCGTTTTGGAGCAGAATGGCTTTGTCGCTTCGGGCCAGTGCGTCGAGCTTTTTGGTCGTATTGCTCAGCCGATAGGCCACCTGTGCTGAGGCGTGGGATTGGGCGGTTGCCGAGCTGGGATGGTCCGGCTGGCTCAACAGGCGCGCATTGGTCATCGCCGAAGGGGGCGCGGCAGTTTTGGGATCAGCCGAGGGACGGTTGGTTTGCGACAGCGACGAGGCCGCTTTCTTTTGAGCCGCCCACTCATCGCCCAGGCGCCAGAAATAGGCCGCCCCAAGGAAACACAGCAAGCTTATTGAAAGCCAAATCCAGGGTCGCCAGCGCATATTGCGGATTAAGTTAAACAAAAACCATTGAGAAAAGCCAGCGAAAGGTGAGACTTATCGATTTTGATTATTTAGATTGTGAAAGAACTGGACGCGTCCACGGCAGGGGTGACAAAGCTGATTCACGGAGCGGTTCTCGAATGTGACTCGACTCTTGTTTTCTTGTTTATGAGCCGTAATAGGCCGTAATAGGCCGTAATAGGCCGTAATGGGTGATTTCATCGGCAAATCCGAGGGCTCACCGCCGGACCGGTTTAGCGAGGACATGGTCTTATATGGAGGCCCCAAGCTAATCATGAGTGAAATGGCCATATTGGGTCGTCCTTGGTATTCTTTAGTTGGACCAGGGTTGACTAGGGTTGACCAGGGTTGACTTCACTTGACATTGCCCCGAGGATTGGGGCCGGGCTTTTGGCGCCAGCGGCGTGAGGGAATAGAAAATTGAGGAACGGGTCCGGCATGATTCGCCGGGCGGTACGCAGACCATAGGTCGAGGACACGGGTCCATTTCAAATTTTTCTGGCCAGGGGCCAAAAATAGTGGCGTGACCAGAGCGCAAGAGCGAGCAGGCGCTGGAGTATTTAGAAGCATAATCCAGGCCATTGCAAAGATAAGATACAACGCTGTTGGGTTACTTGAATTTCGGGAAACCCCCGAAACAGCCGCCGCAATCTACTATGCCAAGAGGCTCAATGAGGCAGGGCTAATGTCATGAAGGAACAGATTGCCCGCTACCCCCCGAATTGCCCTCTCGAATTGCCCTCGACTATTCGCCCAGGTACGGCAGAATTAATGCTGTATGGGTTTGAAACCTTCCCAGTCATCGACGACACCCCGCAGCGCCGGGTTCATTATCGTTTTCCTGCTGCTCATGGCGGTGTTGTTCGCGCTGTTCCATAACGAATTCCGCCCCGGACACACGCTCTTTTCGAATGACGGCCCCCTGGGCACGCTCATGTCGCAATCGCACCGGTTGCCCGACGGTTTTAGCGGCGGCTGGCAAGACCTTAACAGCATCGGCTTTCGGGAAGGGGGAGCCTGGCCCAATACCACCTACTTATTGCTCTGGGTGCTTGGGCCGGTGGGTTATTCCAAACTCTATGCCCCTATTGCGCTGTTCATTCTCGGGCTTGGCGCATGGTTCTTCTTCCGCCAACTGCGCCTGGCGCCCGTTGCTTGTATCCTGGGCGCCTTGGCCGCAACCCTCAACTCGGGCTTTTTCTCCGCCGCCTGCTGGGGGGTTGCCATGCACCCAATAGCCATCGGAATGAATTTCTTCGCGCTGGGCCTCTTGGTGGACACTTCGTCACCCCGTCGCTGGCTGCGGGTGGCCCTGGCGGGATTGGCAGTGGGCATGGGTGTGGCCGAAGGCGCAGATATTGGGGCAATCTTCAGCCTGTATGTGGCAGCCTTTATCATGTGGCAGGCCTGGACAACGGCCTCCGGAAAGGCGTTGACATCCCGGCTTGGAACTGGGCTAGGCCGAGTCGCCCTAGTCGCGGTGTTCGCGGTGTTCCTGGCGGCCCAATCCATGGTTGTACTAGTAGGCACCCAGGTCAAAGGCGTTGCGGGCACTCAGCAGAATACCCGCACAAAAGAGGAAAAATGGGATTGGGCGACCCAATGGAGTTTGCCCAAGCGCGAGACCCTGGGCCTGGTTATCCCGGGCGTGTTTGGCTACCGGATGGATACGCCTGATGGCGGGGAGTACTGGGGTGCCGCCGGCAGGGACCCGTCGTGGTATCGATATTACGCCAATGGAGAGCAAGGACCCAAGCCCGCCGGGCCGCTGCGTTTTACCGGCGGTGGCAATTACGCGGGAGTGCTGGTTGTGCTGGTGGCGTTGTGGGCGGCTTTGCAGGCCTGGCGCAAGAAGGAGTCTGCCTTTGCGCCAACTACCCAGCGATGGCTCAAGTTTTGGGTCTGGGCGTTCGTTCTCTCGTTGCTCCTTGCTCTTGGCCGATTCGCGCCTTTTTACAAGCTGCCTTATCTCCTGGTGCCCTTCTTTTCGACTATCCGTAACCCAGCCAAGTTCGTTCACCTGGTGAATTGGGCGTTGGTAGTGCTCTTTGCTTACGGCAGTCATGGATTATGGCGCCGTTACATGGAACCGGCCACAGCCGGTTCGGACATTGCCAGAAGCTGGTGGGACCGGCTGAAGGAGTTCGACCGGCGCTGGACCTTGGGATGTCTGGCTGCCCTGGGCGCGAGCGTGCTGGGCTGGTTGGTCTATGCCAAGAGCCAGGACCACATGATCGCTTACCTGCAGCAAGTTGGGTTCGATGGTGCCACGGCTGAGGCCATCGCCCGGTTTAGCGTCGGGCAAGTCGGCTGGTTCATCCTGTTCCTGGCAGTCGCGGTTGGTTTGATAACGCTCATCCTGAGCGGCGGCCTTCGAGGGCCTCGGGCCTTGGCGGGCGCAGTGTTGCTCTGCCTGTTCGTTGTAGTCGATCTAGGCAGGGCCAACGAGCCGTGGATTAAAGTATGGGATTACCATCAAAAATATGCGACCAACCCCATCCTGGACCGGTTGCGCGAAAAGCCGTATGAGCATCGGGTGGCCCTCCTGCCGTTTCGCCCGCCCACGGGGCTGGACTTGATAAACGAGCTTTACCGCATCGAATGGGCCCAGCACCAGTTTCTCTATTACAACATCCAGTCGCTGGATGTAGTGCAGATGTCCCGAATGGGTGAAGACCTGTTGGCCTGGGAAATGGCACTTCAGCCGACCAACACCGAGGACATGCCGCGCCTGTTGCTCAAGCGCTGGGAGTTGAGCAATACCCGCTATTTGCTGGGGCCTGCGGGATATTTGGAAGTGCTCAACCAACAGTTGGACCCCGCCCAGCGTCGGTTCCGCATTGCCGAGCGTTTCCAAATTGTGCCCAAACCGGGCATTGTCAGCCCCACCAGCCTCGAAGAAGTTACCGCCGAGCCGGCGACCAACGGCACATTTGCCTTGTTCGAGTTCACCGGGGCGCTTCCGCGCGCCAAGCTCTACGCTCATTGGCAGGTCGAGACGAATGATCAGGCCACATTGCACGAACTCGCCGGCGCATCGTTTGATCCCCAAACCACTGTGCTCGTGGCCGCCGGGGCGCCCCCACTGCCTTCGACAGCGGCAACAACCCAAAATGCAGGCGCCGTGCAGTTCACCAGTTACGCGCCCAAGGACATCGTGTTTAAGGCCGACGCCACGGCCCCTTGTGTGTTGCTGCTCAATGACCGCTTTGATCCGAACTGGAATGTTACTGTGGATGGCCAACCACAGAAGCTGCTGCGCTGCAATTATCTCATGCGCGGCGTTTATCTCGCGCCGGGCGCGCACCGGGTCGAATTCAAATTCCAGCCTCCGATGAACACGTTTTATGTGAGCTTGGCAGCCGTCATCGTGGGGCTTTTGCTCTGCGGGATATTGCCATTCATTCCAGGTCCATCCGAACCGGTCGATGATTCCGCCGTGCCGCTGCCCAAGCCGCAGACCATCACGCGGCAACCGGCCGCAGTGCCCAGCGTGAAGGCCTCAGGGCGCCGAAATCGCCAGCCGGCGGGGAAACAAGGATGAGGGATGAGGCGGCAGCCAGCACCCGGGGTTGGTTCCCGCTTCGTCGAGAGCGTTTCGCTCCATGGGCCACCAGCTCAGAAGATTGGCAGGCGCTGTGACGCAGACCGGAGCCGGCGCGACGGCCAGCGAAGCGTTGGAGCTTTGTATGGAGAAAGAGATGCCCGGCGCCTTTGAGGGACGCTCAACGCACCATTCCCCTTTTCAAGGCTTGTACAGCCTGTAAAACTTTGCATCGCCGGTAATGGGCATAACAAGCACATTCTGATTGCCGTTAATTGAGGGTGTAACGACGACATTGGTCCATTGGCTACTGGGTGGCAACCCGGGAGCCGCCGCTTGCAAAACGAAGTTCGTTGCCCACAAAGGCCATGCCAGAATGACATTTGTTGCGGATTGGGTGATAGCGACCGATGGGGTGAAATTGGACGGAATGAACGTCTCAAAGCTTACGGGCAATGCGTTCGCGGCTGCATCAGAGACTCCACGGGGGACAGGGGCATCTGAGAAAGCGGGTAATAACAACCCTGAGGCGGAGGGCGATGCAACAAAACTTACACGAAGAACCTCCAGGGTCCCCGCGGGGAATGTACTGCCCGTTGCCAGGGCCATTGCAAAACCGAGAATCCCGGCGCCCGCTTGATTGGTGTTTGCGTACACTGTGACCCCCTGGGCTCCCGTTCCCAGACCCGCCCCGGCGAAGGTGACGAGCGAAGGATCAAAGCTCAAACTGAACGCCAAGGCGTTTTCAACACCTTGAGCCGCCAGCGATATGCTCGCTGTAGCAGGTTGTCCAGGGCTAAGCTGCACTGCTGCTTCTTGCAAAAGCCGGACGTTGGATGGCCCCGGACCGGCCACTGCCATTGCGTTAGTCGGTCCGCCTGCAGCAGTCCAGGGGTCCAATCCGAAAGCATAGCGACCAGCCTGGACCCAATCGCTTACCGTTATGGCACCGTCTCCAAGCGTCGCGCGCGGCGCGCAATCGGCCCGTTGAAATTCAGCATCGTTCGCCGGATAATCCAAGCGCGCGACAAAGCGTCCCATTTGGAGCCAGTCCGCGACTTCAATTTGTTTATCGCCATTGGGCCTTGGAAAAACATCCCCCTCGAATCCGGTTACGGGGGTTATCGAAACGGTAGCGCCAGAATACGTGGCTGCCAGATTGTTCAGAGAAGAATCCAAAAGTTGCCGCGGCGTCGGCTGGTCTCCAAAAGCAATGGCTGTATTGGCCGTATTGGTCAAAGCAGCCACCGCAAATGTTATCTGGGCGACCTGTTGTGTGCCGGGGCTAAAGGTCTGGCCGCTCGACAGTGCCACAGCCAGCCCCAATTTCCCGCTATTGACCAGGCTGAGGTTGGGTATCAGCACGCCTCCCACAGCCCCGACACCCAACTCGGCGCCAGTCCAAACCATTTTCGTTGTGTCGAAGCTCACGCTGAAAGCGACGGCGTTTTCATTGCCATTCGCAGCGATTGTAATGGGCACTGTAACAGTGCTCCCAGCCGGGACATTAGCGCTCCCAAGCGTCTGGATCAGTGCCGGCGGATAAACGAGTGTCAATACGGCATTCGTGCTGAGGGCAATCCCTGCCTCGTTGGTCACGACCACTGAGTAGTTTCCTTGCTGGGCAAAGCTCGTTTTTGTCAGAGAGAGGGAACTTGCGGTCGCTCCTGCGATGACGTTCCCATTGAAGCTCCACTGGTAGCTCAAAGGAACGGAACCTCCGGCGGTGACACTCAGAGCCACATTCCCTCCAAGTGTGACCGTCTGATTAGTGGGCTGGAAAATGATGAAAGGAGCAATCGGTTGGTTGCACTTTCCCGATGCCGAGGCGTTGTATATGGCCTGTATCTCCGACATCGCAAGAGCCCGGTCGTAAATGGTGATCTCGTCAAGGGTGCCCCAAAATCCGCTGGTCAGGTCGTTGCCTTGCGCGCCAAGGGCCACGGGGGTTGAGAATACAAAACCGGGGTCGTATGCGGACGCAGGATAGGGCACTCCATCAACGTAAAAACTTACAATGTTACCGCTTTTCGTAACCGCGACATGATGAAACAGGGTGTCGTTGATAATCGGGCTCGATGTGACACTGCTCACCCCCACTTTTGTCAAAATCAAACTGCCACTATTATTCAAACCGAACCCGAAACCTGGCGGACCATAGGCGAGAATGAACCCTATCCCGGTGGCATAGTGAGTTGCGGCCGATGTGCTGGCCCGTTGGAGCCAGGCTTCGATAGTGAAGTTCTGCAATCGCAAATCGCTCGCCGCGGGAACCTGGACTGCTGATCCGTTGCCATCCAGGGCCAGTCCGAAGCCGGCCTCTCCGGGACCAAAAGCCGCATGGCCTGCCAAAACACCATTATTGCCTCCCACCTGATCAACGGCGTTGCTTTCAAATGCCCACCAGCTTATCAGGCCGGCCGGGGGGGTCACGCACGGCGGCGAAGGCTTAATGGTGAGAAGCGCGTTGGAACTGCTGATGAATCCAAAGGCATTGCTGACAAGAACACTATAAGTTCCACCTTGTGGCGGCGTGGGGTTCTCCAAGGTGAGCGAGGTGCTCGTTGCAGCAGGGATATTAGTTCCATCCAGGGTCCACTGGTATTCCAAGGGCAAGCCCCCTCCGGCGAGCACACTGAAGATTACGCCCTGGCCCTGAAAAGCGGTCTGATTGGTTGGTTGCGCGAGGATGTATGGAGGGATTGGGAGTGAACACTTTCCCGCTCCATCAGCGTTGTAGATCGCTTGAATCTCGCTCGACCCAAGAGCCCGGCTGTAAACCGTAACCTCATCAATTGTGCCCCAAAAGGCGCTCGTCAGGTCGTTCCCCTGCGCGCCGATAGCAGCAGGCGTGGAGAACGTGAAACCC
>DASYZB010000079.1 GCA_035946615.1 Verrucomicrobiia bacterium | reverse complement strand
GGCTATGGGGGAGCCGGATATTTGGATAGCGCGGAACTGTACGATCCAGCCGCGGCGGGGTGGGCGGTGACTGCGTCCATGAATTCGCCTCGCTTTGGCCACACAGCGACCCTGCTCCCGGACGGCCAGGTGCTGGCGGCTGGCGGGTTTAGCGGGACCGCGATCCTTTCCAGTGTGGAGCTCTACACCCCCTCTTAGGGCCTCGCCTGCGTGTTATGCTTCCTCTAGAGAAACACCAGTCCAGTCGGTACCCAGAAGCTTTCCACGCACGCCGGTTCAGCTTAGTCGAAACAAAGCTCGGGCGTGCGGGGGCGGGGAATCTCGGCAGCTTCCACGGAGGTCACAGAGCCCGGTCTGTACCGTTCCCCCTATTGGCAGCACTTAGCGTCACCACGGCATTTGGCCCATTGTGTTGTCCGCCCAAAGGACTTGCCCAAGCCTGGGTCCAAACCAGCGCCCCGAGCACCAACTGGTCCTGCGTTGCCTGCTCGGCTGATTGCAGCCGCATTGTTGCGGGAGTCAGCAATGGGCTGATTTACGCCTCGGCCGATTCGGGCCTGAGTTGGACGCAAAGCCCCGCGCCCGTTAATGCTTGGAGGGACTTGGCTTCCTCCTGGGACGCCACCTGGATTTTTGCTGCTTGCCATGGCCTCTATTTTTCCAGCAACTCGGCCGCGAGCTGGGCGCCCGTCACAAACGCTTTCACGCCGATCAGTGTCGCCTGTTCGGCCGACGCCTCTAACGTCGCAGTGGCTATAGGTGGGGGCGGTTACGGGCCAGCGGTGTATGTCTCGACTAACTTCGGGGGCGATTGGACGCTCCTGGGGCCGCTCGCGGAGCCGGTAGGCGAAACCGTCGGGCCGATTCGCTCCTCCGCCGATGGAAGCGTGCTGGTGGTTGTCACCGCAGATCACTATTCATCGCCATCGGCCGTGATCCTCACGCCAGCTTCAAATTGGTCTAACCACACCATAGGGGCTGATTTTGCGTACCGATCGTGCCCTGCGGTCGCGATGTCCTTTGACGGGGCCACTATCGTTTTACCGGCCCTCTGGGACACAAATGTAATGCCACCGCCGACGAATTGCCCTGGTCTCCTCTACAGCACTACCAACGCCGGCATGACCGTAATCACTAACTGCACGGCAGTTTCGAACTGGACCGCCCTAGCCTGCTCGGCCGACGGCACCCGGGACGTGGTCGTCGCCAACACTGGAGAGATATATCGATCTGTTGACTCCGGCACTACCTGGCAGCCGGACGCCGCCCCGACCGCCAGTTGGACAGGGGTCGCCTCCTCGGCCGACGGCTTCAAACTAGTCGCCGTTGCACGCGGTGGCGGCATTTACACCTGGCAGGGCACGCCTAAACCCGTGCTAAATATTGAGAGGGCAGGCGGTGGCCTCCTGTTTTCCTGGGGCGTGCCGTCCGCCATTGTATCGCTGCAAGAAGGCACCAACCTGGCGGGTCCATGGTCTCCCGAGGCGGCAACCCCCGCAATCAACTACAGCAATCTCCAGTACCAAGTGAGCCTGCCCGCGCCCGCTGGAACCCGATTCTACAGGCTCGCTTCGCAATGACGCGGCTCGTCACCACCGCCACACTCCTGCTACTTTGGCAGCGTATTTGCCTGGGGCCTGGGATCTTGAATGGCGGGGTCACGGGGTCACACGGTAAGCCACGGGGGAGCGCATCTTGACACTACCACCATAATGGAAGGATCGTAAGTGGTTCCTCATCCGAGGAAAGCAACCATTAACCGAACGAAAGGACATGCGACCTCGGATAAAAAGCAGCCGCGCTCCCTGCGCGAGATTGAGATGGAAGTTTTAGAAGAAGGGCGCGAATGGACGCGCCGACGACTCAAGGGGGCCGGGGAGTGATTACAGACAAGATAGTAGTGCGCACCCAGGGCGACCCGACGGACCTGGGAGGGCGCCTGCATTGGGAGGCCCTGCGGGGAGGTTTGGGGCGGCCCAAGGAGAAGGTGGTGCTGGGGGATGGGATTGCCTGGATTTGGAATCTCAAAGCCAACCGCCGGCCTGAGAGCCTGTTTTAAAAATAGAATTGCCGCCATTCGTCCTCGTCCTCGTGGTCGTCCTCGTTCTCGGAAGACCTGAAAATCGAGGACGAGGACGAGGGGAGCGGGCGCCGTCCATTTTCAAAACACGCTCTGAGGCTTACATCTGTTCCAGGGTTTCAATTCCGAGGACACGCAGGCCCTGGCTAAGCACAAGGGCAGTCAGATCACATAGAACCAAACGGGAGCCGCGCTGCTCGGGCGCAGATTTCAAGACAGGGCAGTTTTCGTAAAAGGCCGTGAAGCGCCCGGCCAGGTCGTAGAGGTAATTGCAGAGAAAATTTGGGCGGTACTCTTCGGCAACCGCTTCGAGGACCAGGCCAAAATTGAGGAGGTGCTTGGCCAGGGCGAGTTCCTCCGGTGCGGTTAAGGTAATCGCTGGTTGGTGAGCGTCCTCTGCCGGGGCCTGCACTCCGCCTTTTCTGAAGATGCTGCGAATTCGGGCATAGGCATATTGGAGGTAGGGCGCCGTGTTGCCAGTGAGGGCCAGCATCTTGTCCCAACTGAACATGTAATCACTCTGGCGGTTGGGCAGCAGGTCGGCATATTTGATTGCCCCCAGCCCGACGACCCGCGCGATCTCGCGCCGGGTGGGTTCAGGCAGGCCGGGGCTCTTTTCCGAGACCACCTTGAGGGAGCGTTCTTCGGCTTCATCGAGCAGGTCTGAAAGCCGGACCGTCTCGCCGGAGCGGGTTTTAAATGGTTTGCCATCCTCGCCCAGGATGGAGCCGAACCAGACGTGAGCCAGCCTGGTCGTGGCCTCGGGATGCCAGCGGCGAAAGGCGGCGAACAATTGGCGGAAATGGAGTTGTTGGCGGCCATCAGTGACATAGATGACCTCGCCGGCGTGCCAGGTTTCGAGGCGATAGGACAAGGTCGCCAAGTCGGTTGCGGCATAATTAAAACCGCCATCCTGCTTCTGGATTATGAATGGGTTCGCCACCCATTCGCCTTCGCGATGGATCAGGAACGGGTCCTCTTTTGGCGGCAGGGAAGCGTCCGAGAAGATTGCCTTTGCGCCGCGGCTTTCAACGGCTATGCCGCGGCGCATCAAATCATCGACAATCTGCTGGAGACGAGGATTGTAAAAGCTTTCTCCGAGAGTGTGGTCGAACCGGACACCCAACCGGCCATAAATGGTTTCAAACTGGGCTTGTGAGAGCCGGAGCATCTCGCGCCAGATGGCGAGGTTCTCGGCATCACCGGCCTGCAATTTCACCAACTCGGCGCGGGCGCGTTCGAGTGTTGCCGGCTCAAAGCCTGGTTTCTCAGGGTCGCACCCAGGGCTGATGGTTTTATAGATTCGCTCCATTTCAGCCAGCGGGTCTGCTTTGAGCCGTTCCTGGTCGAGTATTGTTTTCCAACCCACCAGCAACATGCCGAACTGGGTGCCCCAATCGCCGATGTGATTATCTGTGATGACGCGATGGCCCAGCAGGCGCAGGACCCGCGCCAGGGCATCGCCCAGAATCGTCGAGCGGATATGGCCGACGTGCATGGGCTTGGCCACATTCGGCGAACTGAAATCAACGACAATAGTTCGGGGCTGCGCGGTTTTGTCGAAGAACAAATGCTCCTCCCGGGCTGCGGAGTTCAATGCAGCGGCAAGGGCCAGGGGTTTGAGGCGGAAATTGAGAAAACCAGCGCCGGCAATTTCAACCTGTTCGCACCAATCGGCCAGGTCCAGGTTGGCGGTCACGTCGGTTGCCAATTGGCGCGGATTGATTTTCAAGCCCTTGGCCAGAGCCATGAGCGCATTGGTCTGATAATCGCCAAATTTGGGGTCGGGACAGGGGCGCACGAGGACAAGGGAGGAATCGGCGCCTGGGAGCACCTTCTGAACCGCCGCTTGCAGGCGCTGTTGGATGGCCTGATGAGGGAGCACGGGGCTACTTCTTCCCCTGATCGCGGATGATCTGCAGCATGGCGTCGGCGTCGGGAGCCTGTTCGAGGGCTTGGCGGAAATCGGCTTTGTGAAGGAGCTTGGCGATGTTGGCCAGGGTGTGGAGATGTTTCTGAAATTGACCTTGAGGCACCAGGAAGAGCATGACGAGATTGACCGGCTGGTTGTCGAGGGCATCAAAATTGACGCCGGTCTTGGAGCGCCCGAGCGCGCCGACGACCTCGTCTATTAAATCGGTCGAGGCATGTGGAATTCCGATGCCGAAACCGATGCCGGTGCTCATCGAGGATTCGCGCTTCTTGACGACTGCGGCGATAGGGTCATGGTGTTGCGGTTTAATCTTGCCGCTGGCGACCAGATTGTTGATGAGTTCGTCGATGGCTTCCCAACGAGTTGCCGCCCGCAAATCGGTAACGATTTGTTCTTTGCTGAGAATATCGCCTAAATCCATAAGGCCGGAATGCTTCCGCCCGGGCATTTCGCCTGAAGTGGGCCGGCATTTCAAGACAGAAAGTGAAGTCGTGGTTAAGAAGGTCGTGGACTACGGTAGTCCTCTTAGTCCTCTATCGCTGTTGGATGTCCTGCCTCTCTGAGCCGGCGCACCCAATTCAATGCCACTGGACGTGAGAGTGGAACTTACGCAACGCGCGGCCTAAAAGCGCCAGAGGACTGGCGCAGTCCACGACGCTTCGCGCGGACCGGTACCCGAGGGCCCGCTGGCGTTTGGATTGTTAAGGAGAAGGCGCAGGCTGAGGCCGTATGATCTGGTAGCTCACGAAGGCGAGTTGTTTGCTGTCGGGCGACCACGAGGGCACGTTGATGGTTCCTTGTCCGCCGAAGAACCGGGCCAAGTCCTGGATTGGGCCACCGCTCACCGGCATCATTCGCAACCGAACGATTTGGTTGGCTGGATGGCCGGTGACGTCCTTGTCGTAAGTCAGGAACACGAGCCACTTGCCGTCGGGCGAGGGGTGAGGGAACCAGTTGTTGGCGTCATCGGAGGTGAGTTGTTCCTGGCCGCTGCCGTCGGCTTTCATGCGCCAGATTTGCATCAGACCCGTGCGCTCGGAGTTGAAGTAAATATACTTGCCGTCAGGTGAGTAATCCGGTCCGTCATCCAAGCCTTTTGCTGTAGTCAGGCGTTTCTCCTGTCCGCCATTAACGCCAATGGTGTAGATGTCGAATTCTCCCTGGCGCTCGGCGCAATAGGCCAGAGTCGAGCCGTCCGGAGACCACCCGTGCCAGTAAGAAGGGCCCAGGGTGGTGATCTGCCTGGGCGAGCCGCCCGTGATTGGCAGGACATAAATCATAGATTTACCGGTGCGTGATTGATCGCTAATGGCGATCTGCGCGCCGTCTGGTGAAAGGCCATGATCATTATTGCACCGATTGGCAAAGGCGGTGTCGATTTCCTGCGGATTTCCCCCTGCCACAGGCATCCGATAGATGTGCCCGCCGGAATTGAAAATAAAGGACTGGCCGTCTCGAGACCAATTCGGGGCCTCGATATGGTTGGTGGTGTGATAGACGACCCGTCGATCTTTGGAGCCGATGGGGATGCGTTCCAGCGCGCAGTGCAGGACCGGTTTGAGCCCGGGCGCGGCGTGCAAGGTCCGCAACTGCACGTCCGAGAAACGGGCTTTCTCGAGCACGTTGTCGTCATGGGCGCACACCCCCAGCCCGACATAGACAGGGTCATGAAACCTGAGACGGACAAAGGGACCTGCGGGCGATTGCCCGCCAGGGTTCGCTCCTGATTGCTCGGGCGCCATGGCAGAGTTCGGCAAGGTCATGAAAAACACCTCGCCTTGGCACTGAATGCCCGCGCTTGCGGGCCTGCCGATGCTGGATTGGATTTCATGAGTCAGCGCGCCAGCGCTTTCGCGGAATTGCAATGAGGTCAGCCCATCCCCGTGCAGCGCCACATCGACATAAGGCGAATCCGGCTCGAGAGTTTGGCGCACCATCAGGCAGGCCTTGCGATGCGCATTACCCCCGGGGGTCACCCATTGCACGGCAGCCTCCAACGCGAAATCGCCTGATACCTGTTTCCAAACGAAATGAAAAGCGTCGTTGGTAAACCACATGTTCTCGCCCCCGCCCGCAACCATATACGAGCCGTCCGCCCCGTCCACCTCGACCGAGCCGGGGTGACTGACATGGCCGACATCCGCGTCCTGCTGGAACAACCCCAGCTCAGCCGCATCGAGCAATGCGGGCTGCGATGCGGCGACGAGGAGGACCGCCATGAATCTGCAGAGGAGTTGTGCGCCGCGTCGAGAGGTGTTTGGATTTCCGTCGCTTTGATGATCCAGCGAATTTTGCATGCGCCCGTTTACCACGAATGGAACGCGCCGTAAAGCAGGGGCGCATTGATCCGATTGATCAATTGATCAAATATGGGCTTTTGCGGTGTCGGTCGGGAAAATAGGCAACTCGCTCCCCGAAGGAACACGAGCCCCATGACTGACGGGTGCTTCCCTCCTATCGAGACTCGCCCTTAGTAAACGAGGACCAGCGCGGTGGCATCTTCGGCATCCTGCACGACATCCTGGAATTTGCGGTCTTTGATCGAGCAAGGGTCCTTCAGTTTGCTGGCCACTTCGGGCAGCGACTCCAATAAGGACAGGACATACGAGCTCTTGATTGCGTAATTGACGTTCTGAGGAAGGGCGCCTGAGGATTTGAATGCCGCGATGTCTGATAACCGGGCTGCGACGATACCGACGACGTTGCCTGAGGAGTTCACTAAGGCCCCGCCGGAATTGCCGGGCTGCACTGCTGCGCTGATCTGGAATTCCCGTGCATCGTCCTGGGCGCCTGCCAGGCTGTTGATTTTCCCGTCGGTCAGTTTTGGTTCCACACCTTGTAATTGCGGATTGGGAAAGCCAATCGTGAAGACCGTGTCTCCTAGTTTCACGCTACGGCTTGGGATAATGGGTAAAGGTTGAAATACTTGAAGAGGGTGTCTCGGTCTTCTTTTGGCAACGGGGAGGTGACGTCAGTCTCTCGGATTCGATTTAATTCGTCGTTGAGGCGGTCGTACCTGGTGTTGAATTTGGCGAAAATTCTCGTGAACAGCTCCAGTTCTTCCAGTTTTTGCTTTTGGATAAAGTAGGTCAGGGAAAACAAACCTGTGATGATTGCCACGATCACCTTCCAGTAATCCGTGTGGGTTGAGTTGGCGATGTACAGTCCTGCGGCCAATCCTCCCGCCAGAACGAAGGCCGCGACCAGAATGTATTGGCGGAAAAACCAATGCTTGAGGCAAACCAGGAAGTGGCAGCGGATTGGCACCGGACTAAAGTTGTGCGGGCAGTTGCCCTCTGGTTCTGGAGCATGCATTGTGTGTATGTACATATATTATGGGCGTTATTGCGGCACAGCTCACCCTTTCGCAGCGTTTGTAAAGCACGAAGTGTGCCGTTGGAGGGGGGATTAGGCTGGTTTTTACGGCATTATTCAAATACGCACCGGGAGAGGCCACGGGCCGTGCAGGGGGGACTGTCTTGTGGGCAGGGCTGGCATGAGGGACGCCTTTGGCGTCGTCGGCTCTGTCGCGCAGACGCAATCAACTGGCCGGCGGCAGCACTTTACAGCCGTAGTGCGCCCAACTGCCCGCAAAACAGAAGAATTCGGCCATGCACCCGCCTATAGAACTTACAAGAACCCTGAGTTGCCTTTGCCAAAGGGCTTCGCAATTGTAACGACTTGCTATTGTGCTGACGAAAAATAACAGACCTTTTGCTACGGAATAACGTGCAGGACGGAAGATATAGGATCATCCATGTTCGCAAGCTTTCGCTCAAGTGTTGCCAGGCTCAGCTTGTGTTTCGCCGCCAAGGCGATCAGATAGGCGTCATTCCACTGTTTGAAGCCGCTGAGTGAGCGCATGGAGACGTTGGTGAACGGGAGGTCATCGGGAAGAAACTGGTGCCCGGGCAAATCTAGAATTCTCTCCAAGTGAGCCATCGCCTCCCCTGTGCCCATTCGCGGAGATTGGCGCTGCCCTGAAGCATCGATCCAGGGGCGAGTGAAAAACCGCAGAAAAGCCCCTTGCGTCTGCGGTGAGGTGTGGAATCGTTGCAACCCCTTTAGAAACTTGTCGGCGCGGTTGTGGTCGGCATGCGACTCGTCAAAGGCGGCGATCAGCGTATTGGCGTCGAGCAGGGCGGCTCTACTCATCATCCAGGGAGTCTTCGACTGTCTCTGTTGTGTAGAGGCCGCCCTGAGATCGAAAAACGGCTGACGAAGACCGCTTGGTGAAGGGCCGCCGGACCCCTAGAAGAATCAGCTCTGAAACCGCTTTTCCCAACGAAATGTTTTCATGTGCCGCCTTCGCCTTGGCGGCTTGAAACGCTTCCGCATCCAAAGAGAGCGTAGTTCTCACAGATGCATCATTGCATCACCGCATCGCGCTGTCAACCTCATGATGTCGTAAATGGAAAGGGCATCCAAGGCTGGAAAGCGTTTACGGAGCGCCATGGCTACATCGCGAGGGATGTGCTCATCGAGCAGCAGCCTCACGCCTTTTCCAGGTTGGGTGAAACGGCTTTGAGGCCACTGAAGTCCCGCTGCGCATGTAGTGTCAGGCTGGCGGCAATTTCCTCCGGGTAAGGTTGCGTCAATAAATAACATTTACAAGTCCGTAGGAACCTGCTACCTATGGCGGCGGCATGGTTCCTATCCGTGACATTCGAGACAAGTTGATGCGAATCTGGCCCCACCTCAACGAGAGATCCCGCCGTATGTTA
>DASYZB010000078.1 GCA_035946615.1 Verrucomicrobiia bacterium | reverse complement strand
GGCCCTCTGATGCAGACCTTTTTCGGAAGACATTAACAGGAGCCCTCAGCGGCTAAAGAACAGCCAGACCACGATCCCAAGCTGCAGAAAGACAATCAGCCCCAGGACCAGCGCCATTAACCATGGCCGCATGCCGTGGCGCGGCTCCAACTCTTCCCCTCTCCGATAGGGCAACGCGATGAACCGGATCATAAACAACTCCTCCATGCATTCTATCAGTGCGTCGTCTCGACTGGAAAGTGGGTCTGTAACCCAGAAACCCCTGGTCACTGGTGCTGAAATAATAATGGGGCAAACTGCGCCAAATAGCGGCGCCAAACCCTGAAGCTATGCTGGCCGGGTGTGTGTACCCAGGTGTGGTGGACCCCCTTGGCTGTCAGCCATTCGCTGAATCTTTCGTTCGGCGCCAGCAAACCGTCCTGCTCTCCGCATCCGATCCACAGCAACCTCAGCCGCTCGTTGGTCTTCCCATCGACCTTCGGAAACATCTCCGAATAGTTTGTTCCCACTCCCCCTGAGCTAAAGGCCCCAACCCAGCCGAAACGGTCCGGATTATTCAACCCCACCAGCAGCGATTCCGCCCCGCCCATCGACAGCCCCGCAATCGCCCGTTCTCCCGGACCGGATGCCAAGCGGTAGGCCCTCTCGGCTTGCGGCATTACTTCTTCAAGCAGCGTATCGCGGAATTTGCTCATGTTCGTCTCCCATAACCCGCGCCTGCGCACCCCGCCCCAGCCGGCACGCACCACCTCCATTGTCCCATAGCCCAGAGGCATGACGACCACCATGGGCTTGGCCTGCCCGCGTGCAATCAAATTGTCCAGGATCACGTTGGCCAGCCCGACGGACGTCCAGGCGCTGGCGTCATCACTAAACCCGTGCAGCAGGTACAACACGGGATAGCGGCGCCGTTGCCGGGCGTCGTAACTCGGCGGTGTGTAAACGTAAAAATCCCGCTCATCACCCGCCACCGCCGATTTATAGAAATGATGATGCACCTGCCCGCGGGGCACGTCGTTTATCTCCCAGGCCAGGCTCGGCGGGCCCGGCACATGCACCTGGCTCTCAGTGTTGAGCAGGTTGTACTTCAGCAGCGGGTTGCTCGGGTCAATTACCCGCCCCCCATCCACCATAAACGAATAGGAATAAATATCCGGCGCCAGCGGTTCGGTCTGGAACGACCAGGTCCCCTGCTCGTCCTTCTGCATCGCGCCGCCTTTGACTCCTTCGCAACGGACCTGGGCCTCGTTGGCCTGGGCCGCCCGCAGGCGGAAGGTCACCCGCCCGTCCGCGCTGATCTCAGGGGAAATGATCTGTTGCGAAACAGCCGGCAGGGCAACCAGCACCCAGACCAGCGCCAGGAACAAGATTTGCGGATTCATATATAGCCAATCCTTACTCCCATGCGCGCCTGGTGTTCAAGCGTTTTAATCCGGCGTCTTTGCGTCTTGAGGTTTGAAACCACTTAGGTAAATTTCCCCCATGCCGATGACGCTTGATCAGATCATCGAAGAAGCCCGCCATTTGCCGCACGAGCAGCTTTTGGAACTCGTGGACCGGCTGTCTCAGCGACTGCATCTGAGCCCTGAGGTTGAGGAGAGCTGGAAAGCGGAAACACGCCAGAGGGTCGCCAAGATTGAAGCCGGTGAGGTTCAGGGCATTCCGGGTGCCGAGGGGTCAGCTCAAATTCGCCGGATCCTTGGGCGTTGAAACCGCACCATTTCCACCCAGCCATTTCGGGGAAATGCTTCCGCCTTGACTTCCGACCCTCCGTCGCCCATTACCAAGGGCATTAATCATCTGCTCATAGCGCGCTGTCCATGAACTTGTTTCGCCGCAAAAGCGTTACGGCCCTCCAAGCTGAGGCCCTCACCGACCAGAGCCTTAAACGGGCGTTGGGCCCGCTAAATTTGACTGCCTTGGGGATTGGCGCCGTTATTGGGGCGGGCATTTTCGTTCTGACAGGCCAGGCGGCGGCCAAATATGCCGGACCGGCTATTGTTTTTTCTTTTGTGCTGGCGGGAGTGGCCTGCGCGCTCTCCGGGCTGTGCTATGCGGAGTTCTCGGCCATGATTCCCATCTCTGGTTCTGCGTACACTTACGGGTACGCCACGCTGGGCGAATTCATTGCCTGGATCATCGGCTGGGATTTGATTCTCGAGTACATGTTTGCGGCTTCGACAGTCGCGGTCGGTTGGTCGGGGTACGTCGTCTCGTTTTTGGGGGACTTGGGAATAGTCTTCCCTCGGGCATTTACCGCCGCCCCCTACAACCACACAGCATCCCCTGAGGCGGGGTGGAATATCTGGCTTCTGTTCAGTCATGGGTGGACCAGCACAGGCGCGGTGCTCAACATCCCCGCGATGGTGATCGTTGGCGCCATTACAATCCTCCTGGTTTTGGGCATCAAGGAGTCCGCCACTTTCAATAACATTATTGTGGCCATTAAGCTCCTGGTGATCCTGGCTTTCATTGCCATCGGCCTGGCCTATATCAACACCGCAAACTGGCAGCCTTTTGTCCCTCCATCCCTGGCCCCTGGTGAGTTTGGCTGGGGAGGCGTTCTGCGGGCTGCGGGTGTAATTTTCTTCGCTTACATCGGGTTTGACGCCGTTTCAACGGCTGCACAGGAGGCAAAAAACGCGCAACGGGACATGCCGATCGGGATTCTGGCCTCACTAGCGATCTGTACCGTGCTTTACATCGCCGTCTCACTGATTCTCACCGGCATTATAAAATATACCCACCTCAACGTGCCGGACCCAATCGCCGTGGCCATTGATTCGCTGGGGCGCTCGGTAGCGTGGTTGCGGCCAATCATTAAGATTGGCGCCATCGCGGGCCTTTCGTCGGTTATTCTTGTCATGATGCTGGGCCAGCCTCGCATTTTCTACACGATGTCAAAAGATGGCCTGCTGCCGCCAGTCTTCAGCGCTGTCCATCGCCGGTTCCGCACCCCGTGGCTGGCTACAATTCTGACCGGTCTGGTGGCGATGCTTATGTCAGGATTATTCCCCATCGGCCTGCTGGGCGAGTTGGTGTCTATCGGAACGCTTCTCGCCTTCGCTATTGTGTGTGCCGGGGTGTTTGTGCTGCGCTTTACCGACCCGGATATCCGTCGTCCATTCCGCACGCCTTTGTTCTGGGTGGTCTGCCCTCTGGGCGCCTTCTTCTGCTTTTGGCTCATGTACGGCCTGCCGCGCGACACCTGGGCCCGGCTGATTGTCTGGATGGCTATTGGGCTGGTGATCTACTTCAGCTATGGCCGGCGCCACAGCAAACTCGCCCAGCCCTCCCCAGCCCAGCCCGCTGAGGCAGAAACCAGGTAAGGCACAGATTTAGGGGGCTTTTTACCCGCCCTTGACGCACCGCAGCGGTGCTGCGATCCTTTCCTTGCTTGGCGCAAGACCTGGTTATCCCGGCGACAAGCGAATTGTTCGCTGAGGTTTCGCATACTCCCGCTGTCCAATCCCTGGCGCGGCTCGTGGAGAAAGGGGGAGTGTTGTCCTGTCCCGGCGTCGCTTCAGCCGCACAGCCCTTTTTGGCCGTCCTGCTGCACCATCTATTCCCCATGCGCCCGCTGGTTGTGGTCGCGGAGGGATTAAAAACCCAGGAGAGCTTTCAGCAGGACATTGCCACGCTGTTGCAGGTTGAAAGCTCGCTGTTGGAACAAAGCCCGCCCGCCCCAAGCCCCGGCAGCCCCTCGGCCAGCGGTGCCCCGCTCTTTTACCCGGCCTGGGAGACATTCCCCCACGAAGAGCGGCTGCCGCACGTGGATGTCATCAGCGAACGCCTCGAGACCCTCATCGCGCTCATCGCTCCTCGCCAGCCGCTCCCCGCCGGTCCTGCCCCGGTTGTCGTCACCAGTGTCCTGGCCTTGCTCCAGCGCACCTTCGCCCGCGAAACATTGCGCGGCCAAATCCGCAAGGTCCGACGCGGCGAACGAGTCGAGCCCCTGGACCTGGTCGATTGGCTCGAACAACAGGGCTATGAGCCCGAGGCGCAGGTCACTCAAAAAGGCGAATTGGCCCTGCGCGGGGGCATCCTAGACCTCTATCCCCTGAACAGCTCGTGGCCGGTCCGCCTGGAGTTCTTCGGCGATGAAATCGAGTCCCTCCGCAATTTTGACCCGCTAACCCAAATCTCCCGCCACGAAATCCCGGAAGTCACTTTGGCCCCTGCAGGCGAGCTTGGTCTGTTAAAAAAACGCGCGACAAATGACGCAGCACACGATTCAACGGCCCGCAACCAAGGCCTGACAGGCCAGAATCTCGGCACGTTGCTCGAGTACCTGCCCAACAACACCCTCCTTCTTTTCTGCGAGCCTTCCCAACTCAAGGCCCGCGCGGAGGAGTACGGCAACCAAGTGCCCGGCTCGGACCCGTTCTATGTTGCCTTGCCACAATTCCAGAAACAAGCCGCCGCCAGGGGCATGGCGCTCATCGAGGCGGCGGAAGCAGTTTCAGACAGGCCCGAGGCCTGGGCCTCCAGCGCCCCGTTGTCAGGTGACGAGCAAGAGGAGCAACCTGGAACCAGTCAGGCATCCAGCCCTCTCGAACGCATTCGCACGCCGCAATTCCAAAGCCTCGAGGCATTTCGCCCGCTCAGTGATCGTCCGCCCGAACCGCAGGTCGCCGAGACCCAGCGCCGTGAGTTCTTCGTCCAGATGCATCGGTGGCTTAGGCAAGGTTACTCGCTCCATGTGTTTTGCAATAACGACGGCGAGCGGCAACGGTTCATCGAGATTTGGCACGAATACGGCCTGACCCAATCCGAGGCCGCGCCACAACTCCCGGACGGCCCCGAGCCCTTCCCTTCGTTGCACATCGGCTCCCTGGCTCGTGGCTTCCTCTGGGATGATGCCAGGCTCGTCGTCGTCACCGACGCCGAAATCTTTGGCCGCTATAAAGTCCAAAGACCGCGCCGGCTTAAATCGCCGCACGCCCAAACAACTCGTTCGGCGCTCGACATCGATTTCACTGAGCTGGATGAAGGGGATTACGTCGTGCACCTCCAGCACGGTATTGGACGCTATGCCGGTCTTCAGGTGCTGCCTATCGGCGCCGGCGCCAAGCCCACGGAAGGTCCGGCAGCAAGCGCCAACGCAGGGCAGGAATGCCTTGTCCTCGAGTACGCCCCAAGCGATCCGGCCCAGCCCCCGCCCCGGTTGTACGTGCCGGTCACAGAGGCGCACCTGGTCAGCAAGTACATCGGCACAGGCAAGGCGCATCCGCCCCTCAACACCCTGGGTGGCGCCCGCTGGGCCAAAGCCAAAGCCCAGGCCTCGCGCGCCGTCCACGATGTGGCCAGCGAACTGCTTGCCATCCAAGCCGCGCGCGAGTCCCAGGCCGGGCACCCCTTTGCCCCGGATAACTCCTGGCAACGCGAGTTCGAGAGCGCGTTCCTCTTCGAAGAAACCCCCGACCAGATGCGCGCCATTATCGAGACCAAACACGACATGGAACAACCTAAGCCCATGGACCGCCTCATCTGCGGCGACGTCGGCTTTGGCAAAACCGAGGTGGGCATCCGGGCTGCCTTCAAGGCCGTCATGGATGGACGCCAGGTGGCCGTCCTGGTCCCCACAACCGTCCTGGCCCAACAGCATTACAACACCTTCCGCGAGCGCATGGCCGATTACCCCGTGCGCATCGAACTGCTCTCCCGGTTCCGCTCCCGGCGCGCCCAGCAGAAGGTGGTCAAAGACCTCCGCGCCGGCGCGGTCGATATTGTGATTGGCACCCATCGCCTGTTGCAAAAGGACATTGCCTTCAAGGACCTCGGCCTGGTCGTCATCGATGAGGAACAGCGCTTCGGTGTCTTGCACAAAGAAAAGTTCAAGATGTTGCGACGCCTGGTCGATGTGCTCACCCTCAGCGCCACCCCCATCCCGCGCACGCTCTACCTCGCCCTCACCGGCGCGCGCGACATGAGCGCCATCCAAACCCCGCCTCATGACCGCCTCCCCGTTGAAACTATCGTCACCCAATACGACGAGCGCGTCATCCGCGACGCCGTCCAGCGCGAAATCAACCGCGGCGGCCAGGTCTTCTTTCTTCATAACCGCGTCATGACCATCGACACCATGGCGCGCAAGCTCCAAACCCTGGTGCCCCGCGCGCGCGTCGTCGTCGGCCACGGCCAAATGCACAGTGACGACCTCGAAGAGGTCATGACCAAATTCGTCAACGGCGAGGCCGATGTCCTGCTCTCGACTACGATTATCGAAAGCGGCCTGGATATTCCCAATGCCAATACCATCATCATCGATCGGGCCGACCGCTTCGGCTTGAGCGATCTCTACCAGTTGCGTGGCCGGGTCGGGCGCTACAAACACCAGGCCTACGCCTACCTCCTGCTGCCGCGCCACGCCGGTCTCCTGGCCGATGTGCGCAAACGCCTCAGCGCCATCAAACAATACTCCACCCTCGGCAGCGGCTTTAAAATTGCCATGCGCGATTTGGAAATCCGCGGCGCCGGCAATCTCCTGGGCTCCGAGCAAAGCGGCCATATCACCGCCGTCGGCTTCGAACTGTACTGTCAGCTTCTTAAACAAAGCGTTTCTTCATTGAAAGGCCAGAAGGTCAAACCGCGCGTCGAAGTCCAGGTCCGCCTGGATTTCCTGGCGCTTAACCCGGCCCAGGAACGCATCCCGTTCAATTACATCTCCGATTCCCGCCACCGCATCGAAGTCTATCGCAAGCTCGCCCAGGCGGCTGATAAACCTGCCTTGCAGTCCCTCGAACGGGAACTGCGCGACCGCTTCGGGCCTGTCCCTGCTCCCTTGGCGCTCTTGTTGCAGCTCGGTGAACTCAAGATTCTTGCTTCCGACCGCGGCATCACCGCTATCGAAGTCAAAGAGGATAAACTCATGCTCACCCGCGCCAATGATTACCTCATGGTCGGCAGCAAATTCCCACGCCTCTCCCGCACCCAACCCGCCGCCCGCTTGAACGAAATCCGCAAGCTCCTCCTGGCCTTGTGAGGACATCCGAATTTAACGAATTATCGCGAATTTGGGTGAGAAGTTTTTAAGCCCAAATTCCCTTCGTGAAAATTCGTGACATTGCCTTGCCAAGGCTTCAAATCCCCCTTAAATTGTTAAAAATGCATGTGGCAAGGGTCCAGGAGTTTTCACTATCGACGCTTTACGAGTTTAAGATCCCGGTTCCGTTCGCTGAGGCTAAGCTGGAGGAGGTGGCCAAAGCCATTTGCGCCTCTCCGCTGGGTTTCGCAACGAATCCCCTTGATTTCACCATCCTGAGGCACAATCAGCTTTTCTCTTACAGCCTCACGGTTCCGATATATAATCATGTCGGGCAGGTCACGGTCAGCGGTCAGGCGATTTCCATTAATTTTAAACAGGGGCGGGGGACTGACCAGTTGGACACCATGGTTGATGCCACACTGAATTGCCTTGCTGCGATAAATCCCCCCGTTGCAAAGCGCTTCGCTGTCACCTTTGCTGCTCACGCTGTGTTTGAAAATCCACAGCATTATTCGGAATACATGAATCGCTACGCAAAACGAGGACGCCGGGATCGTCTCCGACGGTGTGACTTTGGTCGCAAAGGTTACTGAGTGCGATGGGGAGCTTCGCTATGCCACTGAAAAGTCACTGAGCTACCCTAACGCTGTTTTCGTGCTCGCCACCCTAAACAGCCCAAAGCAATTGACCCGTGAAATCTTTGGTTTGGTGGCCAATCGGTTTGGTGCTGTGGCCCAACAGGACGGGATAAAGATCGAGCCCCTTGGAGAGCCTAAAGGTTAGTATGGCTGGAATTTCTTCAGATCTCCTTGCGATCCCTCCCGGGCAGCAAATCCCTTTACCGCAAAGCAGGCGGTCGGGTTTACAAGTTGGCGCCGCGCTCCCCTCAACACTGGAATTTGTTAGGATGCCATCCAGAGTCCCAGACTCCGCTATTTCCAACGTGGCCGACCCGATAGGACTGGCATTTGAAGCCAGCCTGAGAGGAACAATCGAGCCTAGACTCCTTTTCAGGATCATACATTGCCAATCAACCTCAATCACAGATTTCTTCGCTTTCGCCATACTGCGTTTCGCACCACGCGCGCTCCTCCGCTGAACCTGAGTCATCCGCTCTCGACCACAACAGAGCAGAGCTGTTCAACGAACTTGACAAGGCCGGGGAAGAATTCCGGAATGAAAACTGGGATGGCTATGGAGCAATCCCGGTTTCCGAAGAAACATTCCGCATTGCGCGTCGATTTATTCTAGCGATTCCGCCTTACATTCCCAATCCAACTTTGGGTGCAGAGCCGGATGGCCATATAACCTTTGAATGGTACAGGTCTCCTCGTTGCACGGTGTCGGTGAGTGTTAGCCCGGAGGGTGATCTGCATTACGCCGCTCTCCGAGAAATCCCCAGGAACCTACTTGGAAGACCCGCCGCGTTGAGCAAAACCTACGGGACTGAGGTATTCTCAGATGAAATCCCGGAGGTGATTTTGGGGCTCATCTCACCGATAATGGCAGCATGAGCGGGGAATCGCCTGTACCGCCGATCGGAGACAATGAGCATCTAGTATCGTGACAATATAATTACGTTACATAGTGGCGTGCTAGTTTCCGGTCGGCATCCTGGCGGGTGAACTTCCATTCAATCCGAGATTGCGCCTCATTCCGGCGTTGCTCCCAGGCCAGCACTTCGGAGCACAACTGT
>DASYZB010000077.1 GCA_035946615.1 Verrucomicrobiia bacterium | reverse complement strand
TGGTTGGGGCGTTGCCTGATTCGTTCACCTGGAGCGTCCAGTTCAGCGGATTGGGCAGCAACGACTCGGCGGGTTTGAGTTTCTTTGGACCGCCGGTGGCGGGGCAGGTGCGCGCGGCGTATTGGTCGCAGGAGGGCAACGGCTGGACTTTGCAGACCAATGAGCTGGGTGCAGCCGATTTCGCGGCACAATTAGCGGCGGTCAGCCGGGGTGTAACGCTGAGTGTGCTCAATACGGTAACCAACGCCGATTGCGGGCAGGGCTTTAACGCCACACGCACCTGGCAGGCGGTGGATGATTGCGGCAACGCGGCTACGTGCAGCCAGACGGTCGCTGTGCTGGACCTGGGGCCGCCGATGGTGGTGACCCAGGCCCGCAATGAAGTGGTCCTCGCCGGCCAGACGACCTCCCTCTCTGTCAGTGTCTCGAGTTGCCCGCCCTTGGCGTACCAATGGTATTTTGATGAAACCATCAGCGTTCCTGATGGAACCAATGCGACGCTCGTCATTAGCAATATTACGCCTGAGGAGGCGGGCAGCTATTTTGTCGTGGTCACAAACGCCTACGGCAGCGTGACCAGCACGCCCGTCCAATTGGACGTGGTTGAACCGGCAGCGATTCTCAACGGACCCACCGACCAGGTGGCCACCAACGGCGACACAGTCACCTTCAATGTGACGGCCCAAGGCACCAGCCCGCTTGGCTATCAATGGTACTTCAATCAGACCAACTCGCTCCTCGATCAGACGAACGAATCCCTGGCGCTGAGCAATATCATGGTCAGCCAATCGGGACTGTATGAGGTAGTGGTGACCAATGCCTACGGCAGCATCACCAGCGCCCCGGCGCAACTGACCGTCTTTGGTCCGCCGTTCATTCTGAGCGCGCCCTCAAACCAGGCGGCCATCAATGGGGCCACGGTGAACTTCAATGTCGCCGCCTTGGGGGTCGGGCCATTGGAATACCAGTGGTTCTTCAACTCGATCGCGCTGGCCGGCGCCTCGCTGCAGAACCTGAGCCTCTCGAACGTGACCCCGGTTCAGAGCGGCAACTATTCCGTGTTGGTCTCGAACGCCTTTGGGCCAACTTTCAGCGGGCCGGCCTCGCTTCGTGTCCTGGTCTTGCCGGCTGTGTCCATAGTCCGAACCGGGAGCGTGGTCACAATTACATTCTCGAGTGTCAGCAACCTGCTCTACGATGTCTATTACAAGGACAACCTTGCGGCGAAGACATGGACCGAGCTGCCAAAGAAGGCCGTATTAAGGCTCGGCACCGGGGGGCCGATGAGCATTCAAGACACGCTCCCCAACCCGACCAACCGGTTCTATCGGGTGGAGGTGCAATAGAGATACCCCAAAACCCGAAACCCCGTTCGGGGGACCTGTTTAGGGGAAAAACACGCGCCTTCTTTTGATTTTCAGTGGCTTCAATTGCATTGCGAATTAGCCTTCTCTTGGGTACATCCCTCGCTGCTATGCGCATGAGAAGTTTCGGTTTGGGTCTAATCGCGATGCTCGGTATCGCGCTGACGGGATGCGAACAGTCGGCGGAGAGCCAAAATGCCCGGAAGGTTGCAGCACCCGATTCGCTCTCGGATGCAGGCAATGTTCTGCTCCGAATCCATTGGCTGGGCAAAAAGCGCCTCGCCGCGGACTCGAGCGCCTCTCGCTTGATGAGCATCTGGGGCCTCCCTGAAAGCGCCAGACTCGAAACCCAAACGCTGGACAAACTGGCCGTTGCCCCCTGGCTTCCTTCGCTCACTAACCACCAATTCCCCATCGCCAATTATCAAGCAGCCCTTAGAAGCAGTCCCGCCAGGTATCTACGCCCCCTTCTGAATGATCTCCTTCAGCAGGAGTCATTCGTCGAAATGCGCCAGACCACCAATTGGGTCGTGGAGCTCGCGCTTGCGATTCGATTGGACCCTCAACGAGCGGCGCTTTGGCAAACCAACCTGGCTGCCGTCCTTCAGTCTGTCCCCGGCGCGCATCCGGTTTCGGCGCAATCAACCGCCTTTGCCTGGACCGTGCCGATGACCCGGCACGGGGCTGCGGCAACCAATCCTATTGAGCTGAGCCGCGCCGGGGACTGGACTCTGCTGGGCTTTGGCCACGCCTCCAATGATCTGGTTGCCGACATGGCGGCGCGAATCCACGCACGGCCGGGTGGAGCGCCCTTCATTGCAGGCAAAACCAATTACTGGCTCGAAGCAGCCCTCAATTTAGCCGGCGTACGCAACGCCTTCCCTACGGCATCAAACATCCCGCCGCGCTGGCCGAAAATCTCACTCACCGTTACGGGTGACGGCACGAATGTGCTGACAACCGCAAGGCTGAGTTTCTCGAGTCCCTTGAATCTGGAGATGAAGCCCTGGAACATCCCCACGGACCTGATCCATGATCCGTTGGCAAGTTTCACAGCAGTGCGTGGGTGCAAGCCATGGCTTTCTTCGTGGAAGGGATGGACCGATTTGCAACTCGGAGAGCCTCCGGGCCAGCTTTATTCTTGGTCCCAGCAGCCGCTGCCTCCGTTGTTATTTGCAGCAGCCCCGGTCTCTGACCCAGCCGGGTTCATCCAGCGCCTGCTGCGGTCCAGTTCCAAATCGTTGAATCCCGTTCTCGAGCAACATCGATTTGGCAAAATCGAACAGAGCACCAACGCAAATGAGCTCATTTGGGCCGGCGCGCCTCTAATGGCCCCTTTTGTCCGCTTAGCGCGCCAGCCCAATGGGTTTATCCTGGGCGGCCTGGCTTCCAGCGCGCTCACCAATTTCCCCGCGCCTGCCGGGATGTTCCGCGATGTGCTCAGCCGCAATAATCTGGTTTATTATGATTGGGAATTAACCGGCGAACGGCTCGAGGCCTGGTGGAATCTCGGACAACTCTTCCGGGTGATTTTCTCGAAAGCTCAACTCCCGGACAACTGCGCCTCCATCGCCTGGTTCAAGGCAGCGCATTCAAAGCTGGGTCCCTCGGGGACGATTGTGGTGCAGAATGGACCCGATGAACTCCTTTTGCGCCGGAGTTCAGGCATCGGGTTCACCGGGATTGAACTGCAGCTCATTGCCGATTGGCTGGAATCGCCAGAGTTTCCGAAAGGACTGCATACGCTCCTCACGCCAGTGAAAAACCGGCCCACGGGACATGCCCGCAGGAGCCTGCAAGGAAGATAGTGCGGCAGCGTTTTGGACTGCGGCAGTCCTCTGCCGCTTTTGGATGTCCTTTCACTCTCACCATGCCATCCAATTCAATGCCACTGGCGTGCACCCGTAAACTCAACGCAAGCGGCGGTCCTAAAGCGCCAGAGGACTGGCGCAGTCCACGACGCTTCGCGCTGAACAGTTATTTTCGCCTTTTATCCATGAAATTCGTGAAATCGGAGGTCCGCCTTTTGGGCTGTGTCTTCCTCACATTTGTGAGATTTTGGCGCTATTTGATGCCTGAAGTAGCTATAAACTATTTGGTTTTACAGACGTAACAGCATGATCTACAGCAAGTTGGATAAATACAACATTTGAAACACGACTCCACGGTTTTGCCCCGGGGAACACTCTAAAAAAATGTTCAAAAAAAATTTAAAAAACGTTGACAGGTGCCTTGCGAATCGCCATAGTGAGCGCACACACGGTAACACATAACTACAAAATCAAATGAGAACAAAAGCACTATTATGCGCTGCGGCAGTGGTCGCGGCGGGCGCTGTCACCTCGATGGCGCAAAACGTTTATTCACTAAACGTTGTCGGGTATGTAAACGTTAATGTTGGTCTTGGCTACAATGTGTATGCCAATCCGCTCAGCAATGGGCAAACCAACGGAGCCAATGAAATCTTCTCGAGCCTTCCCAACGGGACCACAATCCTGACTTGGAACGGTTCGGCTTACACTGCGTCGTATTACGATGCTTCCCTCGGGATCAGCCCGAACAACTGGTACCAGGCGGACGGAGTCACGCCCTCTGTTCCCCCCTCCCTTCCCCCAGGGCTCGGCTTTTTCATGAATCCTGGCTCAGCGTTCACGGCCACTTTTGTTGGTAATGTCGTGCCGGCACCTGGCACCACAAACAACTTGGCCGTGCCGAACGGGTATCAACTAGTCGGTTCAGTGCTGCCGGTCGGCGGTTCTGTTACAAACACCTCATTCAATCTGCCTCTTAACAACGGGATGACGGTGTTGACTTGGAATGGCTCGGCCTACACGGCCTATTACTATGACGCCAGTCTTGGTATCAGCCCGAACAACTGGTACCTGTCAGACGGCGTTACGCCAGGCCCCGTGCCTTCGATCAATGTCGGCCAAGGCTTCTTCTGGAATCCTGCCCAGACCACCACATGGAGCCAGACGCTCTCAGCACAATAATTCGAACCGCCATTCGGAAACCTTTATAAATTAACACATCAAAAAACTAGCCAAAACCACAACACAAACATCTATGAAAAAACTAGCCGCACTCCTCTCCTTGTCAGCACTGGCCACTGGGGCTTTCGCTCAAGGCACGATTGGTTTTATCAATTCGTCCACAACGTTGATTACAACCAATGCCACGGCGGCCGGTGGAACTGCCGGGAATACCGCGACGGTTGCGGGGGGATTCTATTATGGGGTTTTTACCGCGCCCTCAACAGTAACCTCACTCACCCCTGCTGACTTGCTCGGGACGACATGGACGTTTACAGGCTCCTATGCTACAAACATACCGGCCGGCGGTCGTTTGAGCGGAGGCTCTACCGCTGTGACATCGACGGGTTGGCCTGCTGGTCAAACCAACTCCTTCGTGGTCGTTGGTTGGTCCTCCAACCTCGGTCACGATTGGGCTACGATCGCCGCAGAGCTGAACGGCTCGACCCTGAATAATGGCGCGTGGGCAGGTGGCCATTGGACTCGCACTGGCTTTTTCGGCCTCTCAGGTGTTGGCTTCGGCGAGGCTGGCGGCGGCCCTAATTCTCTGCCTCCTTTCGCGTTGTTCGGCTCCGGCCCTACAGCGGCAGGCACGCCACTCACGGCTGGCTTCCCGCTTTATATTACTGCGGTTCCTGAGCCCGCGACCTTCGCATTGGCTGGTCTCGGCGCTGCTGCGCTGTTGATCTTCCGCCGTCGCAAGTAAGAGAAGGCTCTTTAAATCACACACAAGCCGCTCGGAAACGGGCGGCTTCTTTTTTTGTACACGCGCCCTTTTGG
>DASYZB010000076.1 GCA_035946615.1 Verrucomicrobiia bacterium | reverse complement strand
CGGCGTAAGCTTCGCGCTAGAACGCCTGCTTCGGTAGAATACCTGCGGCGAATCGCAGGGCTTAGTTCAGGAACTATCCATTTAAGCAGTGAACTCCTGCGGCTTCACGTCGCACCTGACGGATGCCTGACGGATAATTGACGGGAAATTGACGGATCTTTTTGAAAAAAATGCCCATCTTTCTGTGTTCCTGACGGGTTGACGGCAAAACGTGGGGGGGAGAGTGTGTCCCCCCTCTTTTCGCCGCCTCCGTTGTGTTCGATGCTCGCCTGAGGGTGTCCCCCCTCCTTGGCGCCTGGCTATCGGCGGATAATTGACCGTTTGCCATGTGGGATTTGCCATTTCGACTATTAACCCCCGTCCGAAATTTCAATTCTCAAACTTGCAAGCTCTTCCGACCCGACATCTCCGTGTCTTCTCTCCCTCGCCACATTAAGCCAAATTAAGCCAAATTAAACCAAATTAAGGTAAATTAAGCTATAAACTGCCCCCTCACACCCAGTCGGTGGTCTTCTCGGAAAACTCAATGTCAAACTTCATCATCACCCCTCGCTCCCTTCGCTGGTGGCGCCTAAGGATTCGCTCTCGCGTGCAGCCAGTGGGGCCTGCTCTCAACCGGCACCCCCACCTCAAGAACCGGAACCAACCGGAGGTAATCGGAGGTAATCGGAACCAATCGGAGGCAAACTCCCCTTTCGGAAACCTCCCCCGCGCACCCTCAAGAACCAGGCCCATGTAGCCAATGGTCACCTACTGTAGGTAAATGTCACCAAATGTAACCACAAACCGCACCGTCCGATAACGCAAGCATCCTCACCGCCGCCACCCTCTCTTCCTCAGTGCCTCTTACTGTTCAAGCTGTTTTTTCGCTGCTTCGTAATCAGGCTTTAATCGCAGCGCCTCGCGATAATGGGTGACAGCCTCGCTGTGTTTGCCCTGTTTATCCAAAACACACCCGAGATTAAAATGCGCTTCCGGATTGTTGGTATTCAGCCGGAGCGCCTCGGTGTAATTCGCGACAGCCGCGTCCAACAGGCCCTTTTCGGCCAGCACATTGGCCAGGTTATTGTGGGCCTGGGCGTCATCGGGATTCAGTCTCAATGATTCCTGGTATTCAGCAATGGCGGCATCAAACTGGTGCTCAGCAGCCAGCGCGTTGCCCAGGTTGCTGTGCGCGCTGGCATAATTGGGCTTGAACCGTATGGCCGCCTGGAAATGCGGAATGGCCTCAGCCAGCTTCCCCTCCATCGCCAAAGCGATTCCCAGGTTGTTATGCGCGTCCGCGTGCTCGGGGTTTTGCCGCAGAGTAATCTCATAGTGCGCAATCGCCTCATCCAGCTTCCCTATCTCGGAAAGCGCATTGCCCAGGTTATTATGGACCTCAGGGTGGTTGGGCCGGACCCGCAGCGCTGCCTGGTAAAACGAGATGGCCTCGGCATACTTTTTCTGGCCGGCCAGCGCATATCCCATATTGTTCAGCGCATCTTCGTAACTTGGGTTGATAGCGAGAGACTTTTGATAGTTCTCCTTGGCCTTTTCCAGTTTCCCCTGTTTCGAGAGATAAAAACCGAGGTTGTTATACGCCAAATAATTGTTATGCGTGACCTGCACGGCCCGCCGGAACAGCGTTTCGCTGTCTTGCCAGAATTCCACCTGGCGGAAGGTCAGCCACCCGCAAACGCCCAGGACTAGCACTGCGACAAAGAAGTTTCGAGACAGAGAGCCTCTTCTCCCTTGCCCCCTCATCCAAAGCAGGAGAGGGAATTGCTTTCCTGAGCGCGTGACCAAACCTGGTTGCCGGTTCACTGGCGCGCTTTCCATGGCAGGGACCCCCCTGCGCCAATGCTCCGAAGCATCGCCAAGCAACCAAACGATGAGCAGAAACAACCCGATGCTCGGCACGTAAGCATATCGATCCGCCATCGATTGAATGCCGACCTGGACCAGCCCAATCACCGGGACCAGCGTGCCTAGAAACCAAAGCCACCCGACCGTTGCGTATGGCCGAGTGCGCCGCACCCACAACACCCAACCGGTGATTACCGCCAGGACAACCAGCGAACCGGCCACCTCCCACGCCGGCCAATGACCCGGATGCGGATAAAGGACCGACAGGTCAGAGGGCCAAAGCGTTTTGCGCGCGTAACGCACATAAGAAACAACCGCATTGCCCCAGCGCGCGCCCAGCGACAAGCCCGCCGAAACCGCCCCGCCCCTTTTCTGAACGAGAAATGTCACAACGCAGGACGCAGCCGCCAGCAGAAAGAAAGGCGATTTCTCCCATAAGAGTTGGCCGTGCCTCGGCCAACTCCATAACGCCGCAGGTTCCCCCGTTATTCCGCCCTTTGATCCGGCTCCGGGAGGCCGTGGCCCATTTGCTGCCACCATGCCAAAGCGTCCAAGGGGCCAATAATCCAAAAGAATTAAAAGAAAAGGGATGGTAACGAGCATGGGTTTGCTCATCAGGCCTAAAGCGAACAAAACCAGGGAGAGGCCGTACCAGCGTCGAGCGTGGAACGGAGAGGGTGGAGCGTGGAGCGTAAGGTCTGGAGATTGAGGCGCCTTTTTGGCATAGTTGCCATAGGCCCAAAGACAAAGGAGACCCAAAAACGTGCTCAAGACGTCTTTGCGTTCGGAAATCCATGCCACGGATTCGACGTGCAGCGGGTGCAAACCAAAGAGTCCCGCGACCAACGCGCTGCGCCAGTGCGCCCCGGTCAGACGCCTCAGCAGGAGAAAGAGCAACACCGTATTGGTTACATGAAAGGCGAGATTCACCAGGTGCTGCGGCCCTGGGTTCGCTCCGAAAAGCTCGCAATCCAGCATGTGTGACAACCAGGTCAGCGGATGCCAGTTGCTGGCGTGGCCGGAACGAAACGCCCAGACCACGTTCGCCCATGTTAATCCTCCAAGGACATGCGGATTGGCCGTCACGTAGTCGGCGTCATCATAATCGACGAAACCGTTCCATGGGACGGCCCCGTAGGCGGCCAGAACGCTGATCGCCAGGAGTACGGAAATTCCAACCGGCCCAAAGAGTTTGTTCTTTAGCGGCCCGGTTGGCTCAGGCTTCTCGGCGCCAGGTAATTCTCTTCTCCGCGCCTTTTGGGCTGGAGTTGCGCGTGGGGACATCGGCAGATTCAGGACTTTCTAAACACCACAATCCGGTTGGTATTCGTGCCCTTAGCCATGTTATCGACGCCCCAGCAATTGGCGGTCTTGGTGAATTGCTGATCGTTGATAACCACAGCGACCGGCTCCAGACCCGCCGCTGCGCCGCAGGGCAGCACCGCCTCTTCCAGCTTGGTCAGGCCACCGTGGATTTCGCCCACTTCAAAAGCCACATGGCCGCCGGTTTTGAGCGCGCGATAAAGCTCATGGAAAACCTGGGTCATTGCTTCGCGCCACCGTTCCAGCTTGTTGGGGACCGTAAGCGATACGGCTTTGGAATCAATCCCCAGGAACCAGCAGCGCAGCCAGTTATCAATCGCATACTGGACCACATTCAGGAAAGGTGGTGAGGTAACCACCAAGGCAACCGACCCCGAGCTCACCTGCGGTGTTGAATTGGCCGGGCCGGTCAGAAGGAGGGCCTGCCCACTCACCTGCGCAAGCGTCCGGCGAGTCATTTGATCGACGTCACCCAGAAGCTGCCGGGATTTTTTGAGAATCAAGGCGGCCACGTCTCGCCGCTCGGGGACCTGGCTGCGGCGCTGGTTGATTTTGCGTTGTGATTTGACTGAAACGGCCTGGTTCGGCGGCAGGGTATATACGGAAAAAAAGCCCTTGGAATGGCCCGTCAGACGGTTGAGGGCAACCACGGCAATCCATTCGTCCACTCCGTCGAGCCCCCCCGCTCGCTGCCGTTCTAATAGATATCGTTTGAGCGAAGAAATACCCTCCAAGGTTTCCGCGTGATAAAATGCCGACAAGTCCTCCGGCATATCAGCCGGAGCATTCAACGGAATTTCCCTCAACCGCGTTTCGATTTGCGCCAAGTCAGGCGGGCGCAACCGGGGGCGGGTCATGACGATGCTGAGCGGGTTAATATCATTACCAAAAGGGACGCGTCCTAGGAGTGCCGCCTCGATAGGGGTGGTGCCCCGCCCCATGAACGGGTCATATACGATATCACCTGGCCGGGTCAGGCGTTCGATAAAAAACCGGGGCAACTGTGGCTTAAAACAGGCCCGGTACGAGACCTCGTGCAATGAACTCGCCTGGCGCTGTTTGGCGGTCCAAAACTCGTTCACAAACACCGGGACCTGCGCTGAATCGCCGCAAGGTCGAAGAAAATTCGTCTGTAACTCCTGTGTCTGCTTTCCAAAATCCCGGAAAGCAATCAGGTCTTCTGCCAGAGGCAGGCGATGAGCGGGTGGGTTCTCGAATCTCGTTGCCAGCAGTGTCATTTGGTTTAGAGTAAGAACACCATTAACCGCGCGGCTTCGCAAGCGGGTTTGCGAACCGAACCGGTAATAAAATTTAATGAAACAGGGCTTGCAAACGGGCGAACCCGCGATTAGGCTCTCCCTTCATTTTTGCGCAAGCCATAAGTGCCGCAGTGTGGACTTGTGCCGCCAATAATCAATTTATGTCTGTAAAAATTCGCATGAAGCGCGTAGGGGCCAAGAACACCCCGGTTTTTCGCATTGTTGTGGCTGATAGCCGCAGTCCTCGAGACGGCAAGTTCATCGAGGAAATCGGGACCTATCAGCCGCTGAAGAAGGGTGACAATTTCGTCCTCGACCTCGAACGGGCTGCTTACTGGCTGGGCAAAGGGGCGCAGCCGAGCGATACGGTTGCCAGCTTTATCAAAAAGGCGCGGAGAAGCGCCGCTCCCGTTGCGGCCTAAGAGCGCGATGTTGGTCTATGCAAGGGTTTCTCGAATACGTGGTGAAGGGCCTGGTGCAGCATCCGGAGGCGGTAACAATTACCCCGGTCGAGCGCGAGGGGACCACCGTGTTCGAGTTGCGTTTGCACCCCCAGGACGTGGGCAAAATCATTGGCCGTCAGGGCATGACGATTAACGCGATTCGCTCCCTTCTGTTGGCCGGCAGCGCCAAAAAGGGAGTGCGTTGCACGCTCGAAATCGTCGAGGAACAATCCGCAAGCTGATGGCAGTCGCTGGGAGCCGCGGCGCTCCCGGAGAAATGAGCCTGGCGGCTGAATCGCAGCAGCGTATGAGAATTGACGTGCTCACGTTATTCCCCGCAATGTTCGAGGGTCCGCTCGACGAGAGCATTGTTAAACGAGCGCGTCAGGCCGGCTTGCTGGATTTGCGAATCCACAATTTGCGGGAGTACGCGCATGACCGCCATAAAACGGTCGATGACCGCCCTTTTGGTGGCGGCCCGGGCATGTTACTCAAGCCCGAACCGATCTTTGAAGCAGTGGAAAAGCTGGCGCGCGAAAAGACGCGTGTGGTCCTTTTGTCCCCAGCCGGACGGGCCTTTAACCAGGCTATCGCCGGCGAACTGGCCCAGGTTGAGGATTTGCTCCTTGTCTCAGGTCACTACGAGGGATTTGACGAACGCATCCGAGAGCAACTGGCGGACGATGAGTTATCCATCGGCGATTATGTCCTGACCAACGGCGCGCTTCCGGCTATGGTCATTATTGATTCGGTCACACGCCTGTTGCCCGGCGCGCTTGGGGACGAAACCAGCGCTCATGAAGAGTCCTTCAGCCATGGCCTGCTGGAGTATCCGCAATATACGCGGCCAGCGGAGTTCCGCGGGCTGAAAGTTCCCGAAGTACTGCTCTCGGGCAACCATGCGCAAATTGCCAAGTGGCGCCAGGACCAGGCCAGACAGCGCACGCGGGAGCGCCGGCCGGATTTGCTGTAAATCGAACAGACCGAATCTAAGGGCAAAACGAAAATATTTTATGAACCAGGCATTACTTGATAAAATCGAATCGGAACAGTTTCGCAAACAACCTGCCGAATTCTCGGTTGGCGATACGGTGCGCGTGCATACCAAGGTCGTCGAAGGCGACAAAGAACGCATCCAAATCTTTTCCGGGGTCGTCATCGGACGGCGCGGCCACGGGCTCAACGAGATGTTCACCGTCCGGCGCATCAGCTACGGCGAAGGCGTCGAGCGCGTTTTTCCCATCCATTCGCCCCGCGTCGAGAGGGTGGAAGTCGAGCGCAAAGGCCGCGCCCGGCGCGCCAAGCTCACCTACCTGCGCAAGCGCCTGGGCAAAGGCGCAACCTTGGTGAAGGAAAAGGAAACGCATGCCGCCACTCCTGCACCCCCGGAGAAGGCGGAGTCATAAGCCTTGGTCCCGAACCATTGAATCGAATCAGGCTGCGGCTTCGAGCCGGTAGCTCAACGTATTCAGGTAACGGCGCTTGAGTCCGCGTTTCCTGCGCTGCCGTTCTCGCGCCTTGACCAGGTGCTTGAGGCACCGGGACCCCTGGATGGCCGGCTCCCCGCACTCGGTGCAGCGCCGATCACGCTGCATGCGCAACTGATACTTCCGTTGCCGTGAAATCGGCAACTCTGTAAACTCGTCTTGAATTCGTTTTCTCATCGTCTCCTCTCAATCACTGGCCTCTACATGATACATGATCGCCGGGCGAGGACACTGGTCTGCCACCTGGCGCTCTCCACATACTCCCGGACAAGTACGCCACCTCTGGAACCTGGTGAACAGTGACTTGACTCCCCATTTGTCAGACCTTTCCCCTTTATATTCGTTAGGTCAAGGTAGGCTTATACGGGTATTTCAGCCGATTTTGCAGGGTGACACTGCAAGAAGCCGAGCGCGAGCACGCTATTTAAAGGGGTTTCGCAGGTGCACGGTCCGAAGACAAATCAGAGCCTCCTCGCGCGGCTCCTACATCGGGTGCGGATTTTTGGGTTCGGGTTGGCCTGCATCCTGCTTTTATTCAGTGTTCTAAGCAGATTTGTGTTCCTTATGGCCTTGGGCTTCCGAGCAAAAATGGTTAGCCCTCGATCGAACACACGGCCTTGCAAATCCGACTCATCAGGATGTGACTATATCTGTCTCAAAACCAGACAGCGTGCGGCGGACCATTGCCATCCTAGGCGCTTTGGCTGTGCTTAGGATTGCCGGGTCGAGCCTGGTAGCCGCCACGAATGCGCGCGTCGTTTCCAGCGTTGCCGAGCTTCGTTCCCTCTCAAGCAATCAGCTCAACCAACTTCAGCCATTCGAACTCCACGGCACGATCCTCTGCTATGATGCTGACTGGAATCAACTCTTTTTGCAGACAAAGGAAGGAATCGATTTCATCACCCCTCAAGGTCTGCGCACCGACCTCAAAGCCGGCGATGTAGTTAACCTTATCGGACAGACGGTTTCGGTTGCAAATGGCCTGCCTTTAACAAACCTCGAAGCTCTTGTGTTGGGCCACTCGAGTTTGCCGCCGGGGAAACCCATTGAACTGGCGGACGTCCGGGCAAATATGAATTCCTGGGTCGAACTCACGGGGCAGGTCCGTTTGGCAGAAATCAGCCGCGGGCGCCTCGGGTTATCCATCTGTAGCGAGCAAGTCCGCCTCCTGGTCTATGTATTGGGCTCGCAGCCAACCAACGACTGCAAGCTTCTCCAAGGAGCGCTGGTGCGGGTTCGTGGGATCATCACCGCAGACACGCTCAATGGCCGTTTTACAGCAACCTTGATGGCGCCCGATAGCAGACAAATCTCAATCGTGCGCCCTTCTGCAACCTTGATTTCGAGCCTGCCGGTCACTTCAATCGATGCCGTTCTCAACCGGGAACTGGGCCCCTGGACCAACCAACCCGTCCACCTGCACGGCATCGTCAGTGACGCGCTGCCCGGCGAATCGCTCCTCATTAAGGACTCGACTGGAATCATTCGGGCACGTCTTGTTCAGGTTACCTCGGTTGCACCGGGTGAACGCATCGACCTGTGGGGTTACCTCCAAATCGCGGCAGACCAGGCGGTTTTGGCGGATGCCTACTTCGAACCGAGCCGTTCGGAAACGGCAGCGGTTGCGCCAGAATCCTCCGAGCTACTGCTCACCAACAAATGCAGCGCCACATGCGCCAACCTCGCGCAATTACGCGCTTTGAGCCGGGAACAAATCCGCCGCGGACTCCCCGTCAAAATTCGCGGGACAGTCATTTACAGTGATCCTGAATGGCACACCGCATTCGTCCACGATGGCAGCGCTTGCGTGTATGCCCAAGTCACTCAGTCCAATATTCATTCCGGCCAACTTGTCGAGCTTACCGGCCAGGCCACGTTCGGCACGCTTGGCCCGGCCATAGTCCTCGCGCAGTTCCGGATTCTGGGAAAAACAAACCTCCCACCCTCAATACCGGCTGAGTTGGATGATCTTGCGGACGGCGGGCTGGACGCCCAGTGGGTCCAGATGCAAGGGGTTGTCCGGCATGTCACCGCGCAATGGAACCATCTCTATTTGTCGCTCATGAGCCGCAAAGGCAAGTTTGATGTCCTGCTTCCGGGTTTTTCCTCGAACGAGCCGCCATCCAGCCTGCTGGATGCCAGTGTCAGGGTTCAGGGAATTTGCGGGTCTGACGTGAATGGCCGCAACCAGTTGAATGGCATCACCCTGTACGCCCCGAGCCTCAAGCACATCCAAATCATCGAGGCTCCCCCTGCCGATCCGTTCGATATTCCCTCAACTCCCATTGCTGCGGTAGCCACTTTCAATCCGGAACGTGTGGCCGGACGCAGGGTAAAAGTGGCCGGCGTGGTCACTTTGAATCTCTCCGACCAAAGCCTTTATCTTCAGGATAACTCGGGGGGCATCCGCGTTCAAACCGAGTTGGCCCATCCCCCTACCCTCCGCCCTGGCGACTCGGTTGAAGTCCTCGGGTTCCCCGCTATTGAGCGTGGCCTCGCAAAGCGAGGCTCAGGTGGCGGATAGCGGTCGTAGATTGTGACGGAAAGCGGAAATACCCCTCGAAATTCCTGAAACCGCGCTGATGCTTTAAACAGGAACCCCCGTGAAGGCTTGCCTTCGCGGGG